>JAMLIA010000052.1 GCA_023954495.1 Thermomicrobiales bacterium
CGACGATGGTGTGCTGAGGCCCAGGTCGCTGAAGAACATTACGCGGGTGTCATTCGGCGTACAGAAGTTCAGCGTGCTCAGGTCGGATTCATTGACGTGGGTCAGGAACATTGTTGAGATCCCCTGAATCTCCGGATGTTTCGCTACAGCGTTTGCGATCGTCTTCTCGCGGTCGGCGATCAGCTGCATGCCCTCATCGTGGCGACCGAGTGCAGCGCTGCTGAGCTCGATCGATACGCGCCACGGAGTACCCCGGGCGACCAGGATAGGCCACGACCGGAGCGATCTTGCTCAACTGCTCGCAGTCATCGCTGCTGATGCCGGAGTAGGGGGCGAGGATCACATCTGGCTTGGTGTTGGCTACAGCCTCAAAGTCGATGCCGACCGTCTCATCAAACAGAACCGGAGTCTCTGCGCCGAGTTCCTTCAGCTTCTCCTCGGTCCACGGTAGGACGCCGTCGCCGTCGTCATCGCCGAAGTTCGCGGCAGCGAACCCGATCGGGACAATGTCCAGCGCGAGCAGGACTTCCTCGTTGGTCCACTGCACCGTTGCCACACGCTCCTGCTTCGCATTGATTGTGGTGCTGCCGAACGCGTGCTCGATCGTCACAGGGAAAGCGCCGCCGCCGCTCAAGGAAATGGCTGGGTTGGCCGCCGATTGCGATGATGCTTCGTCAGCGCATTGGCGTTGAGCGGTGTGTCATGGGTTGGTGACCGCGGTTGGCTCGGGACTGTGCACGTTCAGGTCTGAGCGATACCTGGAGTACTCATACGCGACCAGGAGAAAAGCGCCCGCCCGGCGCGGTCGGAAGCCAACTTCCGTCCTGCACAAGGCGGGCGCTTTGTTGTCTACTCGGGGATTTCCCCGATTAGTCGCGCGGCTTCAGGTGGCTCGGGCGGCGCGAGTCGCGCGGTCGGCCATCATCAGCATGCTCCTGGCGGGGAGCTGGACGATCGCCGTCTGGGCGCGGGCCGTCGTTGCGCGGACCTTCGCGGCGTGGGCCGTCGCGACGCGGGCCACCAGGGCGCGGACCGCTGTTGCGCGGGGCGCGTGGCGGCGGCATCTCGCCGGTGATCACAGCGCGGCGCGATGCGTCGATCTTGCCGTCCGGTCGAACCTCGGTCACAACGACGTCGATCTTGTCACCGACGGCCACCACATCCTCGGCGCGCTCGACGCGCTCGGCAGCGAGCTGTGAGATGTGGACGAATGCGTCGCGACCCGGAGCGATTTCGACGAACACACCGGCTGGGATGATCGTCTTGATCGGGCCGCTCAGCCGCTCGCCAACCTGTGGCTCGTAGGTGAGCTTGCGGATCTGGGCGACTGCTTCGTCGGTGGCTTCCTGCCCGACGCCGGACACGTAGACAGTACCGTCATCCTCGATGTCGATCTTGGTGCCGGTCGACTCCTGGATGCCGCGGATGATCTTGCCGCCCGGGCCGATCACCGCGCCGATCTGGTCGGTCTTGATCTTCACCGAGACGATGCTCGGTGCGAACTCGGACCGCTGCGTGCGCGGCTCGGAGATCGCTTCGGCCATCTTGCCGAGGATGAACAGACGGCCTTCGCGGGCCTGTGCAAGTGCCTCGCTCATGATCTGCGGCGTAATGCCTTTGACCTTGATGTCCATCTGGATCGCGGTGATGCCCTCTTCGGTGCCCGCGACCTTGAAGTCCATGTCACCCAGCGCGTCCTCGACGCCCTGAATGTCGGTCAGGATGCGGTAGCGGCCCTCGTCGTCGGTGACAAGGCCCATCGCCACGCCTGCTACCGGCGCTGAGATCGGCACACCGGCGTCCATGAGCGCCATCGTCGAGCCGCAGACGCTCGCCATCGAGGACGAACCGTTCGAGCTCATGACCTCGGAGACGAGTCGTAGGACGTACGGGAACTCTGTTTCCTCCGGCAAGACCGGCAGCAGAGCGCGCTCTGCCAGTGCACCGTGGCCGATGTCACGGCGGGACGGTCCGCGCATCCGGCGGACCTCACCAACGCTATACGGCGGGAAGTTACTAGTGGTGCATGTAGCGCTTCCCGATGTCTCCAAGGCCGAGGCCGTCGAGCATCTGATCTTCATGGTCGACCCGAGCGTGGCAACGGTGACAACCTGTGTCTGGCCACGCGTGAAGATCGCCGAGCCGTGCGCGCGCGGCAGGTAGCCGGTCTCGCACCAGATCGGTCGAATCTCCGACGGATTGCGTCCGTCCGGGCGGTCGCCGCGATCGAGGATCGCCTTGCGAACCGTGGCCTTGGTCAGCGCGTCGAAAGCATTGCTGTAGGTCTTGGTTGCGGTGGCGACATCTTCGCCGGCGGCCCGCGCCTGATCGACGAAGTGCTGGATTGTCTCACGACGAAGCGTCGACGTTGCGTTCTGGCGGGCTTCCTTGTCGGCGTGGAACAGCGCGCCGTCGAGTCGATCGCCAACATACGTGCGGATCGATTCGACGATGTCTTCATTCTTCGGCGCGACCTTCGCCTCGCGCTTGGTCTTGCCGACGCGCTCCTGCAGCCGCAGTTGCGCCGCGACGATGCGACGAATCTCGTCGTGCGCCATCGCGATGGCGTCCACGAGCAGCTGCTCGGGAACCTCGCGAGCCTCGCCCTCGACCATCATGATCGCGTCATCCGTGCCCGCGACGACCATGTCGAGCTCGTTCTTGTCGTGGTCTGACTCAAGCGGGTTCACCACGATCTGGCCGTCGATGTAGCCGATGCGAACGGCACCGACCGGACCCATGAACGGGACACTGGAGATCATCAGCGCGGCAGACGCGCCATTGATCGAGAGGATGTCCGGATCGTTGACCTGGTCGGCCGAGAGGACAGTCGAGATGATCTGAACCTCGTTGCGGTAGCCGCTCGGGAAGAGCGGGCGCAGCGGTCGGTCCGTCAGGCGAGCTGACAGGATGGCGTGCTCGGTCGGTCGGCCCTCACGCTTGATGAAGCCGCCCGGGATCTTGCCAGCGGCGTACATGCGTTCTTCGTAATCAACGGTCAGCGGGAAGAAGTCCATGCCTTCGCGTGGCTCTTCCTCGCCCTCGGCGGTCGAGAGTACGACAGTATCGCCGTAGCGCACAGTCACCGCGCCGTCGGCCAGTCCGGCGATCCTGCCGGTTTCAAACACAAGCTCACGCCCGGCGATTTCCAGGCGCTCTTCAATAATGTTGGGACGATTGTCCATATGGGTTGTAGTCCTATCCCTCTTGCGAGCGTGCTTCATTGCATGCTCGATACGTTGTCGACGAAGCCGTGCTCCGTCGCTTGTGCCGCGGTGAGGGTTAGGAACTGGAGCTTGAAGGCGCAGCCCGTCTCCATGCTTCAGTACCTAACGCTCACCCTCACGGCGTCAGATGTTTGCGTGCTCAGTCTGAGTCACGCGTGTCGATTCTCAGCCCTCCTTTCAAATCACAGGCTTGCGACAGCACGCAAACAGCCCAGGGTCAGACGACCCTGGGCTGAATATCGCACAATGCTGGCCGCGATTGATGTTGAAGACGCGATCGATTGCAAGCTTAGCGTCGCAGTCCCAACCTGGCGATCAGCGTCCGGTAGCGGTCGCTATCATTCTTGTTGAGATAGGCGAGCAGTCGGCGGCGACGCCCGACAAGCTTGAGCAGACCACGACGCGAGTGATGATCGTGCGGGTGCTCGCGCAGATGCTCGATCAATCCATTGATGCGCTCGGTCAGGAGTGCAATCTGGACTTCGGGCGATCCGGTGTCAGTGTCGTGAGTTCGATACGCCTCAACGATGTCGTCACGCTGAGTCTTCTGCAATGTCATCCGCGAGCGGCCTCCCTGAACCATCGATCATCATCAAGCCGCGTCAATGCGGCATACGTCTTCAACATACAACCATATCAGAAACTGGTTGTTCCCACAATCCGCAGGCGCGATATTTCGCCAGGCTCGTGGCGATTGAGCAACGCTCTATTATAATAGATTGGAACAGGTTGCGGTCGCGGTTTCTCAGTCGACGAACTGGTGTCCGTCTGAGGATGCTTGCCGCCAAAATGGCACGTTTTCCGCGTTGACATGGCCTAAGTCGCTCGATACACTTCCCATTCGGTGCTCGAGCGCACGCCGACGTAGCTCAATTGGCAGAGCAGCTGTTTTGTAAACAGCAGGTTGCGGGTTCGAGTCCCACCGTCGGCTCCAGGGGGAGATACCCAAGCGGCCAAAGGGGGCTGGCTGTAAACCAGCTGCGTAATGCTTCGGGGGTTCGAATCCCTCTCTCCCCACCGGCCCGTCTTTAGAGCGTTAAAGATGGGCCGTTTGCTTGTGTATTGCGTTGTCGTTGGGCATTGTGCCGTCGCGCCGAACGCAGGAGGAAACGAAACCAGTGGCGAAGCAGAGATTTGAGCGGACGAAGCCGCATGTCAACGTGGGGACGATTGGTCACGTTGACCATGGCAAGACAACGTTGACGGCAGCGATCACCAAGACGCTGGCGATCAAGGGCGAGGCAGCCTATCGATCGTTTGACTCGATCGACAATGCGCCGGAAGAGCGCGAGCGTGGCATCACGATCGCCATCTCGCACGTTGAGTACGAGACCGATGCGCGCCATTATGCGCACGTCGACTGCCCGGGCCACGCCGACTACGTCAAGAACATGATCACCGGTGCCGCGCAGATGGACGGGGCGATCCTCGTCGTGAGCGCGCCGGACGGCCCGATGCCGCAGACGCGAGAGCACATCCTGCTGGCGCGGCAGGTGGAAGTTCCGGCGATGGTCGTGTTCCTCAACAAAGTCGACATGATGGACGACGAGGAGCTGCTGGAGCTGGTCGAGCTGGAAGTGCGGGAGCTGCTCTCGCAGTACAACTTCCCGGGCGACGAGATCCCCATCATCCGTGGCAGCGCTCTGGCGGCGCTGGAGTCGACGTCGAACGACGTCACCGCCCCGGAGTACCAGCCGATCCTGGAGCTGATGCAGGCGGTGGATGACTACATCCCGACGCCGGCCCGCGCAGTGGACCAGCCGTTCCTGATGCCGGTTGAGGACGTGTTCGGCATCAAGGGCCGTGGCACGGTCGTGACTGGCCGTGTTGAGCGTGGGATCGTCAAGACCGGAGAGACGGTCGAGATCGTCGGGATCCACGACACCCGCGCGGTGGTGGTGACCGGCGTCGAGATGTTCCAGAAGACGCTGGACCAGGGCGAGGCGGGCGACAACGTTGGCTGCCTGCTGCGCGGTATTGAGCGGGGCGAGATCGAGCGAGGTCAGGTGCTGGCCAAGCCGGGATCGATCAAGCCGCACACGAAGTTCGCGGCTGAGGTGTACGTGCTGTCGAAGGAAGAGGGTGGCCGACACACACCGTTCTTCCCGGGCTATCGTCCGCAGTTCTACATCCGGACGACGGACGTGACCGGCGCGATCCAGCTGCCGGAGGGTGTTGAGATGGTGATGCCGGGCGACAACATCCAGATGGATGTGGAGCTGATCCAGCCGGTGGCCATCGAAGAGGGACTGCGCTTCGCTATTCGCGAAGGCGGACGAACTGTTGGCGCTGGTGTCGTCACCAAGATCGCACAATAGGAGACATTGAGTAAGCATGGCGACACGACGTCCAACGCAAAAGATCCGGATCCGGCTTAAGGCCTACGATCACAAGATCCTCGATCAGTCGGCCGGCAACATTGTCGAGACGGCTGAGAGCACCGGTGCCAAGGTGGCAGGCCCTGTGCCGCTGCCGACCCGCATCGAACGCTTCACGGTCATGCGGTCGCCGTTCGTCGACAAGGATTCACAGGAGCACTTCGAGATCCGGACGCACAAGCGCCTGATCGATGTGCTTGAGCCGAGCCACGCAACCATTCGGGCGCTGATGCGCCTGAATCTGCCGGCCGGTGTGGATATCGAGATCAAGCTGTAAATGGCATTGGCGGGAGGGATCGCCTCCCGCCGATACCCGTGACGAGTGTCACGGCAGTACGAGAGTCACGCTCTGATCGCTGCGGCGGGTTGATCGAATCTGACGCAGCATCCTGGGGCAACAGGAGAGAGCCAATGATCCACGGATTACTCGGGAAGAAGCTGGGCATGACCCAGATCTTCGATGAAAGCGGCCGGGTTGTGCCGGTAACCGTCCTCAGGGTGGGACCTTGCGTCGTCACGCAGATTCGCACCAATGATCGCGACGGTTACGAAGCAGTCCAGCTCGGGTTTGACGAGTCGAAGCGGCTGAACAGCCCGCAGCGGGGACACCTGCGTGCGGCCGGCTCAAGCTCGCGCTATCTGCGTGAGATGAAGGCCGACGACACGTCGCCGTACTCCGTTGGCCAGGTTATTGACGCGGCAGCAGTCTTTGAGGCCGGTGGTCGTGTTGACGTGACCGGCGTCTCCAAGGGCAAGGGCTTCCAGGGCGTCATGAAGCGCCACGGCTTCCGTGGTGGCCCGAAGACGCACGGTCAGTCCGACCGCTCGCGTGCACCTGGCTCGATCGGTTCCAGCGCCACGCCGGGCCGCGTCTTCAAGAACTTGAAGATGGCTGGTCAGATGGGTAACGAGCGCAAGACGATCCAGAACCTGGAAGTCGTCCAGGTCAACCCGGAAGAAAATCTCGTCCTCGTGCGCGGCTCGGTGCCGGGCCACAACGATGGCCTGTTGATCGTTCGCACCAGCGTCAAGTCGCGGCAGGCGAAGCGCTAGCCGGACGAATACGGAGGAAACGAACGATGCAGGTCAAGGTATTCGATACGTCCGCCAGCGAAGCGGGCACCATGGAGCTCAAGGACTCGGTCTTCGGCATTGAGCCGAATGTGCCGGTCATGCACCAGGCGCACCTGAGGCAGCTCGCCAACGCGCGCGCGGGTACACACAGCACGCTGCGACGCGGCGAGGTGCGCGGCGGTGGCCGCAAGCCGTGGCGTCAGAAGGGCACCGGTCGGGCACGACAGGGTTCGATTCGCTCGCCGCAGTGGCGCGGTGGTGGCGTTGTCTTCGGCCCGAAGCCACGCTCCTATCGGCAGTCGATGCCGAAGAAGATGCGCCGCCTGGCCATTCGGTCGGTGCTGTCGGTGAAGGCGCGTGACGAGGAGCTGCTGGTCATCTCAGGTCTGACCGGGCTTGAGCCAAAGACGAAGGCGATGATCAAGCTGCTGGCGGCGCTTCCGGCATCGCAGCGCTCGACGCTTATCGTCATCGGCCCGGGTGAAGATCAGAACGTGATCTATCGCTCGGCGGGCAACATCGAAAACGTCAAGATCATCCGGGCGGGCTACGTGAATGTGCACGACGTTCTGACGCACGCGCGTCTCCTGCTCACAACCGAGGCCGTGGACACGATCCACGACCTGTGGGCACTGGAATAGGAGAGACGCATGCCGTTGCATCAGGCAGACGTACTGGTACGTCCGATGATCACCGAGAAGAACACCCGGATCAGTGAGCTTGGCCAGTACACTTTCGAGGTCGCTCGCGACGCCAACAAGATCCAGATCAAGCAGGCAGTCGAGGCGATCTTCAATGTCAAGGTCAAGGCAGTCAACATCATCGTGATGAAGCCGAAGAAGCGCAAGGTGATGCGCCAGCGCAATCAGCGTGTGTTCGGCTATGAGTCAAGCTTTAAGAAGGCGATCGTCTCGCTCGAACCTGGGCACTCGATCGACGTCTTCGGCGATCTTTAGCGAGCGCAGGGAGAGGGAGCGAACCAGATGGCGATTCGCCGCTATAAGCCAACATCGCCCGGCCGCCGCGGGATGTCCGCATCCGATAAGTCGGACATCACGTCATGGAAGCCGGAGAAGAGCCTGATCGAGATTCTGCCCAAGCACTCGGGCCGCAACGCCCAGGGACGAATCACGACGCGCCACCAGGGTGGCCGCAACAAGCGCTACTACCGGAAGATCGATTTCAAGCGCAACAAGTTCGGGATTCCGGCCAAGGTTGCGACCATCGAGTTCGATCCGAACCGGTCGGCGCGCATCGCGCTGCTGCACTATGTCGATGGCGAGAAGCGCTACATTCTCGCGCCGCTCGGCCTCAAGGTCGGCGATACGGTGGTGTCGGGCGAGGGTTCGCCGATCCGCGTGGGCAACGCGCTGCGAATGCGCGACATCCCGCTCGGTACGCAGATCCACAACATCGAGCTGCAACCGGGGCGCGGTGGTCAGCTCGTGCGTTCGGCCGGCACATCGGCGCAGCTGATGGCCAAGGTCGAGAATTACGCACACGTTCGCATGCCCTCAGGCGAAGTTCGCATGATCCACCTGGAGTGCATGGCGACGCTCGGGCAGGTCGGCAATGTCGACCACGAGAACATCCAGATTGGCAAGGCCGGTCGCAACCGCTACCTCGGCAAGCGTCCGACGGTTCGCGGATCGGTGATGAACCCGAACGACCACCCGCACGGTGGTGGTGAGGGTCGCGCCCCGATCGGCGGACAGCCGAAGACACCGTGGGGCAAGCCGGCGCAGGGGTACCGCACGCGGACTAACAAGCGCACTACGAAGATGATCGTTCGTCGCCGCAACGTTGGCCGCTAAACGCCGGTCGCGCTAGGGAGGTAGCAAAAACTCGTGGGACGTTCGTCGAAGAAGGGGCCGTACATCGACCCCAAGCTGCTTGGCAAAGTGGAACAGCTCAATAGCTCCAGCGAACGCCGGGTGATCCGAACCTGGTCGCGGGACTCAACAATCTTCCCGCAGATGGTCGGTCACACGATCGCTGTCCACGACGGGCGTCGGCATGTGCCGGTGTTCGTATCGGAAAACATGGTCGGTCATAAGCTCGGTGAATTCGCGCCAACGCGCACATTCCGCGGGCATGGCAGGGACGCGGACAAGTCGTCGCGCCGCCGTTAGGCGAAGACGGCAGGAAGGGGCAACGACAATGGTAGAAGTCACCGCTCGTGCCACGCGCGTCCGCGTTTCGCCGCGCAAGGCGCGTCTGGTTGTTGATATGGTTCGCGGTCGCGATGTTGGAGAGGCGCTCGGTCTGCTGCAGTTCACACCGAACAAGGCAGCGCTGGATGTCTCCCGCGTCATCAAGTCCGCGCGAGCGTCGGCCGAGAACAATCACGATATTGATCCGGAAGACCTGTACGTCAAGGCGATCTTCGCTGACGACGGACCGACGTACAAGCGGTTCAAGCCGCGTGCACGCGGTCGGGTAAACGAGATCCTGAAGCGCACGTGTCATGTGACCGTTGTGCTTGCTGAAAAGGAGAAAGGAGGCTCCCGTGGGGCGTAAAGTCAATCCAATCGGGTTTCGGCTCGGTGGTGTTCATGAATGGGAGTCCAAGTGGTACGCCGAGCGGAATTACACCGAGCAGCTTCACGAGGACCTCTACATCCGGCGGCTGATTAACGAGCAGCTGACGCGAGCCGGCATCTCACGCGTTGAGATCGAGCGCGCGGCGAATCGCATCGAAGTCTCGGTGCACACGTCGAAGCCAGGCATCGTCATCGGCAAGCAGGGCTCGAACGTCGAGAAGCTGCGCCAGCTCCTGGAACAGAAGGTGGGCAAGAAGGTCCATCTGAAGATCGAGGAGATCAAGGTTCCTGAGCTCGATGCTCGCCTGGTCGCTGAGTCGATCGCCGAGCAGCTCGCTCGCCGCGTGTCGTACCGCCGAGCGATGAAGCACGCCGTTGGCCAGGCCATGCGCCGCGGTGCCAAGGGCATCAAGATCCGCCTCGGTGGCCGCCTCGGTGGCGCGGAAATGTCCCGCACCGTCACTGAGATGGACGGTCGGGTGCCGCTGCACACGCTGCGCGCCAAGATCGACTACGGCGTTGTTCATGCGCCGACAACTTATGGACAGATCGGTGTCAAGGTCTGGATCTACACCGGCGACGTCATTCCCGAGCGACGTCCGCAGCCGCAGGTCGAGGCCGAGAGCGCTACGGTCGCCGACTAGCGACGCGGAAGAGCAGAGGGAGGGAGCGCACAGATGTTGATGCCGAGACGTACCAAGCACCGCAAGGTGTTTCGGGGCCGAAGGGCCGGCACCGCGCAGCGCGGTAACTACGTTGCATTTGGTGATTTCGGTCTGCAGTCGCTTGACGCGGCCTGGATCGATAGCCGCCAGATTGAGTCCGCCCGTCGCGCGATCACCAATTACGTTCGCCGTGGTGGCAAGGTCTGGATTCGGATTTTCCCGGACAAGCCGGTGACGCAGAAGCCGGCTGAAACCCGCATGGGCTCCGGTAAGGGCAACCCGGAGTACTGGGTAGCCGTCGTCCGCCCTGGTCGAATCATGTTTGAGCTGTCGGGTGTCCGCGAAGACGTGGCCAAGGAAGCGCTGCGTCGTGCCGCACACAAGCTGCCGGTCCAGTGCCGCATCGTGGCTCGCGACCAGGTTGGTATCGCTGCGGCCGAAGAAGCCCACGCGGAAGCGGAGTCGTAGGGGATGAAGGCTGCAGAGATCCGGTCTTTGACCGATCAGCAGATCGTCGGAATGATTGACGATCTGAAAGAGGAGTGGCGCAAGCTGCGCTTTGACGACGCGGTCGGCCGGATGACCAACACGGCCCGGATCCGCCAGATCAAGCGCGACATCGCCAGGCTCAAGACGATTCAGACCGAGCGCCGGATGGCGGCAGAGATCGCTGCTGTTCTGGAAGCCGGGCAGGGGGCGAGCCGATAGCGGCGCGCCCAGCGGAGGGACACGACCAGAATGGCAGAGAATTCGAGCACCGCGTCCGGTGCCACCGCTGAGCAACCAGCGGTGAAGCGACAGCGGATGACCAAGGTCGGCCGCGTCGTCAGCGACAAGATGGACAAGACCATCGTCGTCGCCGTCGACTACTCGCGCCGCCACCCGCTCTATGGCAAGCGGATGAAGCGCACCAGCAAGTTCAAGGCACACGATGAGGCCAACGAGTGCCGCATCGGAGATGTCGTTCGGATTGAGGAATCCCGCCCCTTGTCGAAGGACAAGCGCTGGACTCTTCGCGAGATCGTCGAGCGCGCCGACACCGGCGCCCGCTAGCTGGGAGAGCAGGCATGATTCAGGCACAAACCCGCCTGAAGGTGGCGGACAATTCCGGCGCGCGGGAGATCATGTGCATTCGCGTGCTCGGCGGGTCACGAAAGCGCTACGCGTCGGTCGGTGACATCATCATTGGCTCAGTCAAGTCCGCTCAGCCGGGCGCGGCGGTCAAGAAGGGTGATGTCATCCGGGCAGTTGTCGTGCGCACCAAGCAGGAATACGGGCGGCCAGACGGGTCGCATATCCGCTTCGATGACAACGCGGCTGTGCTGATTAACCCACAGGGGAATCCGCGCGGCACCCGCATCTTCGGTCCCGTCGCGCGCGAGCTCCGCGAGAAGCAGTTCATGCGCATCGTCTCGCTGGCGCCGGAAACGCTGTAGAGCGATAGAGCACGAGCGAGAGGAAACCATGGCTGAGAAGATCGTGGGCGGCGACGAGGTCGTCGTCATCAGTGGCAAGAACAAGGGCGAACGCGGTCGCGTGCGGCAGAACATGCCGCGCAAGGACAAGGTCGTCCTCGAAGGGAATCAACATCGTGCGCAAGCACATCGCGCAGGGTCGCGCTCGACAGGCTGGAATCGTCGAGGTCGAGGCTCCGTTGCCGGTGTCGAAGATTATGCTTGTCTGCCCATCATGCGGCGAGCCGACGCGCGTCGGGTTCCGTATTGAAGAGTCGGGCAACAAGGTTCGCTTCTGCAAGAAGTGCGATGCGGTCGTCCCAAATCCGACCAGCCGGTAGTGGGAACCGTAAACGAATTGGTGAGGGAGTAACGTGGCTGCACGGTTGAAGGAGCAGTACCTCGAAGAGGTTCGGCCCAGGTTGCGCGAAGAGTTCAACTATCGCAACGACCTGGAAGCGCCGAAGGTCGAGAAGATCGTCATCAACATCGGCGTCGGCGAAGCAATCGCCAACAACCGTGCGCTCGATGCTGCCGTCAGCGATCTAACTATCATTACCGGCCAGAAGCCGGTCGTTACGCGGGCGAAGAAGTCGATCGCCGCCTTCCGCCTCCGCGCGGGCATGCCGATTGGCACGATGGTCACGCTGCGCGGCGACCGGATGTACGAGTTTTTGGACCGCCTGTTGAACATCGCACTGCCGCGTGTTCGCGACTTCCGCGGCATCTCGCCGAAGTCGTTCGATGGTCGCGGCAACTACACGCTCGGGCTTCAGGAACAGCTGATTTTCCCGGAGATTGAGTACGACAAGATCGACAAGCTTCGCGGCCTTGAGGTCGCGATCGTCACGACGGCCAAGACCGACGAAGAAGGCCGACGCCTGCTTACGTTGCTCGGCATGCCGTTCCGTGAATCCTGATCTGGGCAAGCTGGAAGGATAGAGCCCGAGATGGCGAAAAAGTCACAGATGGTCCGCGCGAGCCGGCCTGCCAAGTACGCGGTACGACATCACAACCGCTGCAAGCTGTGCGGGCGACCGCGCGCATATATTCGGAAGTTTGGTGTGTGCCGCATCTGCTTCCGCGAACTGGCGTCGCAGGGCAAGCTCCCTGGCGTCACGAAGTCGAGCTGGTAGCTCGATCGGCACAGATGGTCCAAACCGTTGGGGCGTGGACCACGCATTGAGAAGGTACGGGAGACCGCAGGAATGAGTGTCGTCAACGATCCGATCTCCGATATGCTCACCCGCATTCGCAACGCGGGGCAGGCGAGACGGACCGAGACGTCGATGCCGTCGACGAAGGTCCTGGTTGAGCTTGCAAAAATCCTTCACGCCGAGGGCTACGTTCGTGGCTGGACGGTCGAAGAAGGTACGCCATACAACACGCTGACCGTGCATCTGAAATATGGCCCGGATCGGCGACATTCGATCCGCCAGATCAAGCGGATCTCAAAGCCGGGGCTGCGTGTCTACGCTCGCAAGACTGAGATCCCGCAAGTGCGCAACGGTCTTGGTATCGCCATCGTCAGCACGCCGCAGGGCATGATGACCGGCTACGAAGCCCGTCGCCGCGGCATCGGTGGCGAAGTCGTCTGCACCGTCTACTAGCGCCGGAAAGGAGAAGCTCTGATGTCACGTATTGGATTGCAGCCAATCGAGATTCCGTCCGGCGTTGATCTCACCATCGAGCCAGGCCTCGTGAAGGTCAAGGGCCCGAAGGGAGCATTGCAGCAGCGCGTTAGCCCGAACATGCTGATCGATCGCGAGGAGGGCGTTATCCGCGTGAGCCGTCCGAACGACGAGCGCGTCAATCGCCAGCTCCATGGGCTCACTCGTACGCTGATCGCCAACATGGTCCAGGGTGTCACCCAGGGCTATCGCAAGGATCTCGAAATCCAGGGTGTCGGCTATCGCGCCGCGCTGGATGGCAAGACCCTGGTGCTGAACCTCGGCTACTCACACCCGGTTCGGGTTGAGCCGCCGGATGGCATCCAGTTCATTGTCGACACGCCGACTCGCCTGGCGGTGGCCGGAATCGACAAGCAGCTCGTTGGCGAGGAAGCGGCGAAGATCCGCCGCGTGCGTCCGCCGGAACCCTACAAGGGCAAGGGTGTGCGCTACCTCGGGGAGCAGGTGCGTCGCAGGCTGGTAAGGCCGGCAAGGTCGGCAAGTAGGAGTGAGCGCCGCCGCAGGCGGCGAGACGGCACCGGTGATCGGGATAGAATCCGGTTCCCCGAGGTGCCAGAGAGCAGGAAACGATGCGGTATCACTACAAGTCGCAGCTGGATCCCCGTCGGCGGCGGCATCTGCGGGTTCGAGCCAAAGTCTCGGGCACTGGGGAGCGGCCACGGTTGAACGTCTATCGAAGCTCGGCGCACATCTACGCTCAGGTCATTGATGACGTTGCGCGCGTGACGCTCGTGGCGGCGTCGGACACTGAGGCAGATTTCGCTTCGTCCCTCGAGGGCGATACGACCAAGACCGATAAGGCCAAGATCGTCGGCAAGCTGATCGGCGAGCGGGCCAAGGAGGCCGGGATCAATACGGTCGTGTTCGACCGTGGCGGCTATAAGTACCACGGTCGCGTGAAGGCGCTCGCCGATGGCGCGCGCGAAGCCGGCCTCGAGTTCTAGTCGATGCGAGCGGCTTGCGCCGCCGGGATAGGGACAGTCAGGACAGGTACATGGATCGACGACGAGGGGGCCAGTCGCGCGGCGACGAGGCCGGAGAATTTCAGGAGCGCGTCGTTCAGATCAACCGCGTTTCCAAGGTGGTGAAGGGCGGCCGCAGGTTCGCCTTCAGCAGCGTGGTCGTGGTTGGTGATGGCAAGGGGCGCGTTGGTGTCGGCATGGGCAAAGCCGGCGAGGTTCCGGAATCGATTCGCAAGGGCGTTGAGGCGGCCAAGCGCAACATGATTACGGTCCCTCTGGATGGCACTTCCATTCCACATGACGTTGAGGTCAAGTTCGGCGCGTCGCGGGTGCTCCTGCGTCCGGCGTCGCCTGGCACCGGCGTCATCGCCGGCGGCGGTGTGCGCTCGGTTGTTGAGGCAGCCGGCATCCAGGATGTGCTGAGCAAGTCACTCGGATCGAACAATCCGGTGAACGTTGTACAGGCCACGATCAAGGCGCTCTCGGAACTGGAAGCTGTCGAGCGCGTTGCCGGTCGGCGTGGCAAGTCCGCTGAGGCACTGCGTCCGCGCCTGAAGGAGGCTGTGGAAGCATGACGGCTGACAAGACAATGCGGCTTCACTACAAGAAGAGCTCGATTGGCTATCCGAAGGATCAGCGCGATACGATTCGAGCGTTGGGCTTCACCAAGCTGAACCAGACTGTCGAGCGACCAGACACACCGTCGGTGCGCGGAATGGTCAACAAGGTTCGGCACCTCGTTCTCATTGAGGGCGAAGGCGTGATTAACGGTTCCGACATTCACCGGAATACGCAATAACATCGGTCGCGTAAGCACCGCGATCTGAGGGACGGAAACGATGCACATCGACGATCTGCGACCCGCACCGGGCGCAACCAAGGCAAAGAAGCGTGTCGGACGCGGCCACGGCTCTGGCAGCGGTAAGACATCTGGTCGCGGCCAGAAGGGCCAGGGATCGCGGTCGGGCGGCAACGTGCGTCCCGGTTTCGAAGGTGGCCAGAACCCGATTTATCTGCGCATGCCGTACAAGCGCGGGTTCACAAACATCTTCCGCACCGACTACGAGATCCTCAATATCGGCGCGCTCGTCGAGCTTGGCCTCGAGGGGACGATCACGCCGGAGGCGCTCGAAGAGCGTGGCGTCATCGACGCTTCCAAGAAGCTGCTCACATTCTTGGCAATGGCGAAGTCGACGCTCCATTGCAATATCCGCGCCCAGCGTTCTCCGCCTCGGCCAGCGAGAAGACTGGAGGGGCCGCCGGCGGGACGGCGGAGGTTATCGAGTAATGCTTGAGGCGGCTTTCAACGCATTCCGCATCTCGGATCTCCGCCGCAAGATTCTGTTCACCATCGGGATCCTGATCATCTTCCGGTTCATTGCGACGATCCCGGTTCCGGGCGTCGATCGCGCGGCGTTGTCGGACCTACTGGAGAACAATCAGCTGCTCGGCATGCTGAACCTGTTCTCGGGGTCCACGCCGAGCAACTTCTCGATCCTGGCGATGGGCGTGTATCCGTACATCACCGCCTCGATCATCCGCGCAGCTGCTGACACCACCGTGCTGCGGCTGAATGAGTTGTCTCAGGAAGGTCAGTGGCCGGAACCAGATCAACAAGTACACGCACTACATCACGGTCCCGATCGCGTTCCTGCAGGCGTATGGCCAGTGCGTGCTGATGCAGCGTTCCGGCGTGCTGTCGGACTTCGGTCTGTTCAGCAGCGACACGTGGTTCAACTCGCTGGCGATTCTTCTGACGCTGGTAGCCGGTACCACGCTGCTGGTCTGGCTCTTCGGTGCTGATTACCGAGAACGGTATCGGAAACGGTGTGTCGATCATCACTTTCGGCGGCATCGTCGCGTCGTTGCCAGGCACCGTCGGTAATCTGATCTACGGTGGAACAACGACGCAGAACATCACTGGAACGCTGGCGTTCGTGTTCATCGGCCTGGTAACCATCATCGGTATCGTGCTGATCAATGAGGGCCAGCGGCGTATTCCAGTCCACCATGCCAAGCGCGTGCGACGTGGCCGGATGTACGGCGGCGGCTCGACCTTCATTCCGCTGAAGGTCAACTCAGCCGGTATGATCCCGCTGATCTTCGCCGTTTCGATCATGGTGTTCCCGGGCACGATTGCAAACTTCATGACTGGCTCAGAGCGACCGTGGGTGCGTAATCTGGCTCAGGACATGACCAGGTTCTTCGACGCGAACACGTTGCAGTACCAGATCGTCTACTTCTTCATGGTCGTAGCGTTCACGTACTTCTATACGATGGTCGTGTTCCAGCAACAGAACATCTCGGAGAATCTGCAGCGCCAGGGAGCGTTCATCCCGGGCATTCGTCCTGGCGCGAACACGAACCGATACCTGACCGGCGTTGTGACCAGAATTACGCTGGTGGGCGCGCTCGCGCTCGGTATCGTCGCGATCCTGCCGTATATCGCCGCCAAGGTGACGGGCGTGCAGACGCTGTTCCTCGGCGCGACCTTCACTATTGTCGTCGGTGCTGCCATCGATTAATCATGCGGCAGCTCGAAGCCCAGTTGATGATGCGCAACTACGAAGGCTTCATTCGCTAACGCATTCGATGATGTACGCCGGGGAGGGGTGATGTCCTCCCGGCGTATTGTCTTGTCTCAGGGGATGGGGAGATGTCGACCACACCAATGCGCCACGTTGTGTTCATCGGCCCACAGGGGGCCGGCAAGGGCACGCAGGCCGCGCGGATTGCACCGCGATTCAATCTGCTGCACCTCGCGACTGGCGATTTGTTCCGCGCACTCATGTCGCAAGACAGCGACCTCGCAGCCGAAGTGCGGTCGTACTACGACCGCGGCGACCTGGTTCCCGACGCGCTGACAGCCCGCGTGCTGTTTGCGGCGCTGGACGGCCAGGCAGAGTCCGCCACCGTGAACGGCGCTCTTGTTGACGGTTTCCCGCGCAATGCCGCTCAGGCTGAGGTGCTGGACAATCAGATCGACGGACGCAACGAGTCGCTCGTCGCGGTCGTGCATATCGACGTCAAGCGCGATGTCCTGATGCGCAGACTGACGGGTCGACTGATCTGCAAGACGTGTGGTGCCACTTATCATCGCGAGTTCAACCCGCCGAAGGTCGAGGGGATCTGCGACCTGGATGGCGGCGAGCTCTATGTCCGCTCTGACGATACCGAGGAAGCGGTTGCTCGCCGACTCGATATCTATTTCGAGCAGACAGAGCCGCTTCTGGATCGCTGGCGTGAGCGCGGCCTCGTACTGGAGATCGACGGCGATCAGGCAATTGATGATGTGACCGAGGCGATCGCCGCTGCGCTGGCTCCAGCGTTCGCCGACGTGTCGTAGATTCGAAGAGACTGTGCCGATTTTGCTGAAGTCTGAAGCTGACATCGCAACGATGCGCGCCGCCGGCCGCGTCGTCGCAGATGTCCATGCCCGACTTCGCGAACTGATTCAGCCCGGCGTCACGACAGCGGCGCTCGACCAGGCCGCCGTTGACATCATCGCCGCGGCTGGCGGATCGGCCTCGTTTCTCGGTTACTACGGCTACCCGGCGAGCATCTGCGCCTCAATCAATGATGTCGTGGTTCATGGCATACCGGGCCCGGTCGAGTTGGAGGACGGCGACATCATCTCAATTGATGTCGGCGTCATGCTCGATGGATTCCATGCTGACGCCGCGTTCACGCAAGCAGTCGGGGAAATCGATGATGAGTCACGCCGCTTGATTGAGGTGACCGAGGCGGCGTTCTGGCGCGGCGTTGAAGCGCTTGTGCCCGGCGGTCGGCTCGGTGATATGGCGGCCGTCATTCAGAGCTTCGTTGAGGGCGAAGGATTCGGTGTTGTGCGCGACTTCGCCGGTCACGGCGTCGGGCGCACGATGCATGAGGATCCCTCCGTGCCGAACTGGGGCGAGGCAGGCAGCGGCTCCCGGGTTCGAAACGGCATGACACTAGCGATCGAGCCGATGGTCACAACGGGTTCGCCAGCGGTTCGCGAGCTGGACGACGGATGGACCGTCGTCACGGTGGATGGTGGGCGCGCGGCCCACTACGAGCATACGGTCGCGCTCAGCGGTGGCAAGCGATTGATATTGACGGCGCTGGACGAGGTCGTGATATAATGCCGTGTTGTTGCGCATGCTTTGCCATGCGCTATTTGCGCGTTCTACCTGCGTGAGTGGGGAAGCGCGTAGCGCGATTCAGGTTATGGGGCGGGTCGCGATTCCAATGCCCAACGCGTTGTTTCGCGTTGAGCTCGAAAACGGTCAGAGTGTTCTGGCCCACGTCGCAACAGATCTCAAGATGCGGTCTGTGAGGCTATTGCCGGGCGACAGGGTACGGGTTGAGCTCTCTCCGTTTGACCTGACCCGTGGGCGCATCATTGAGATTCGTCGCGACTGAACGCACGAGCATTGACGAGGACACCTGCTGCGGGACGCGGTAGGGCAGGGAGAGGGAAGCACGATGAAGGTATCAGCGTCGGTCAAGCCGCGCTGCGAGCGCTGCAAGGTGATTCGTCGGCGAGGCGTTGTTCGAGTGATCTGCACCAACCCACGTCACAAGCAGCGGCAGGGTTAGAGGGAGAACGCGTAGGTATGGCAAGAATCGCAGGCGTCGATATCCCCCGCGAGAAGTGCGTCGAGTTTGCGCTCCCGTACATCTTCGGCATCGGTCTCCCGACCAGCCGACAGATCCTGGAACGCACCGGCATTGATCCGACCACCCGCGTCCGTGACCTGACGGACGATGAAGTGACGCGCCTTCGCGACATCATCGAGAAGGAGATGCGCGTCGAAGGTGATCTGCGGCGCGAAGTCGCGATGAACATCAAGCGACTGATGGATATCGGCTGCTATCGCGGTATTCGCCATCGACGCGGCATGCCGCTCCGTGGACAGCGCACGCGCACCAACGCCCGCACCCGGCGTGGCCCGAAGCGCGGCGTCGGTCTCAAGCGTCGCGGTCGATAGTCACGCATCTGCTTCGACGGCGTCGGCTCGTTGAGCCACTGCCTCGGGGCCGAATGTGATCGCAGACCTGGCACATTGGCACACCAAGGTAACGAAGCATCGGGATACAGGGAGGTCTCAAGCGCATGGCGGATCGACGGCGGGGCGCAGCTCGTGGCAAGCAACAGCGTGTACGAAGGCGCGACCGGAAGAACATTCCTCGCGGTAAGGCGTTTATCTCGTCGACGTTCAACAACACCATCGTGACGTTGACAGACCCGGCTGGCAACGCGATTGCGTGGGCGAGCGCTGGCGCGTCGGGCTTCAAGGGCTCGCGCAAGAGCACACCCTACGCCGCGCAGGTAACCGCCGAGGGCGCTGCCCGCAAGGCCATGGAGCACGGTCTGCGGTCCATTGATGTATTCATCAAGGGACCGGGTGCTGGGCGTGAAATGGCGATTCGAGCGCTGGCCGCCAGCGGGCTGCAAGTGACGTCGATTTCCGACGTGACGCCGATTCCGCACAACGGTTGCCGTCCGCCGAAGCGGCGGCGCGTTTAGGACGACGTTGCCCGGGATTCCGATCTCTGGATCACGGCGACCCAGAGTCGGTGCGCGGTTTGCTTTGGTGGGGGTAAGACGGGGTCGATGGTGAACAGTGCAAGGTCGGCGTTGCGAATGCTATTTGCGCAAGTCGACCTGGCAATTGCTGGACCTGATGTGTCACACGGCATTCTGGCCCGCACATGTGCCATCGACCCAGGCGGAGAGTAGCGCTCAACCGTCAGCCACGCACCGTCGCCGCTGTGGCGATTCGCGTCCAGGACGGAATGCCGCCGAATAACGAGTCGCCGATCATTGAGTTTCGCGTCCGGTTGCGTTGGCGAATGATGACAGGCATGACTGGACAGGAACTGCACGCCGCCACCCCTGGTTGTGGTGGCCACTCGAAGGAGGCGGATTAGCTTGCTAGAGATCGCTCAGCCTACGGTCGATCTGACCGTTAGCGGTCATAATTACGGGCGATTCACGATTGAGCCGCTTGAGCCGGGCTATGGTATCACGCTCGGCAATGCGCTGCGTCGCATTTTGCTGCGCTCGTTGCCCGGGACTGCCATCGTTCGCGCGCGTATCTCCGAGGTCTGGCACGAATTCGCCACGATCGATGGAGTGCGCGAGGACGTCACCGAGATTGTTCTCAATCTCAAGCGTATCCGATTGCGCTCAGTGACACTGCACGACGAAACGCGCGCGCACCTGTACCACCACGGTAGGGGCGTCGTCACTGCCGGCGATATTGACTGGCCGTCGGATGTCGAGGTCGTGAATCCGGAGTTGGTCATCGCGACCGCCGACTCTGATGATGCAACCATCGAGATGGATCTCGTGGTTGCCATCGGACGCGGCTACAAGCAGGCCGAGCTTCAGGAGGCATTCGCGATTGGTGAGATCCCGATCGATGCTCTGTTCACGCCAATCGAGAAGGTGAACTACGTCGTCGAGCACACGCGTGTCGGCCAGATCACGGACTTCGATCGCCTGATTATCGAGATCCAGACCGATGGCACGATTGAGCCGAACGATGCGCTGACGCAGGCGGCGAGTATCCTTGTCGACCATGCGCAGATGATCGCGCGCTATCACAGCGACGACAACGAAGTTGGCGTTGTGGAGGACGAGAAGGACGAAGAGACAGACCAGCGCCCTCTCTCGGATCTGGGACTGTCCCCGCGTGTTTTGAACGCACTCCGCAGCCGCCAGGTCGAGAAGGTCGGCCAGGTGATGGCAATGGAGCGTGAGCAGCTGATGTCGATCCGCAACTTCGGGCCACGGTCGCTTGAAGAGCTGGTTGAGGCGCTCACCTCGCATGGGTACACAATTCCTGCGAATCTTCTGACCGGCGCGGCTGCCGGTGATGATGAGACTTCCGATGATTCCGACACTGGCGAAGGGTCGGATAGCAGTGAGGGGTGGGGTTCGTGAGACACCGAGTCATGGGCCGACACTTTGGTCGCGACAAGGAGCAGCGGACAGCACTCTTTCGGGGGCTGGCGATCTCGCTGATTCTGCACGAGCGCGTGACAACGACCGAAGCGAAGGCCAAGTCGGTTCGCCCGATTGTTGAGAAGCTGGTGACGATGTCTCGTGAAGATACCGAGCATCATCGCCGGCTGGTTATGGCGCGACTCGGCGACGAGAACGCCACGCGCAAGCTCTTTGAAGTCATTGGTCCGCGCTACGATGGCCAGCCGGGCGGGTACACGCGTATCCTGAAGGTTGGAATCCGCCGCGGTGACGCCGCTCCGATCTCGCTGATTGAGTTCGTGTAGCGGATCGGTTGTCGGTCGGGCAGGTGCGCCGCGCACGGATCACCCTGGGATACGACGGAACAGACTTCGTTGGCTCCCAGATTCAGCATCGCGGCCGCACTGTCCAGGCGGAGCTGGAGAAGGCGATACAACGCCTGGCTTCCGGTTCCGGACGGACGACATTTGCGGGACGAACTGATCGTGGCGTTCACGCTGTGGGTCAGGTCGTTTCGGTTGACGTAACCTGGTCCGAGAGCGATGCGCAGTTGCGACACGCTCTGAACGCGATACTCCCGCCGGACGTGGCGGTGCGCGATGTGGAGTGGACGAGCCCCACGTTCCACGCGCGGTACGACGCGAAGTGGCGCGAGTATCGATACCGGATCATCGTGGCGCCCACGCCGCCGGTGCTCGCACGCCGGTATGTCTGGTGGCGCCGGGCCGCGCTCGATGGAGCGCGTGCCGCCGAGGCGTGTCGGGTCTTGCTCGGATCGCACGCATTCGGTGCGTTTGCCGGTGCTGGTCGCAGCCGCACGAGCGATGCGACAGCGCTCACCCGGACGGTGCGTACGTGCCAGTGGCTGGTACAGGACGTTGCGGGTGGCACGCAGCACGAGTTGCGGATCGAAGCCGATGGCTTCCTGCCGCAAATGGTTCGGACGGTCGTCAGCTCGATCGTCGCCGTCGCCCAGGGTGGGCGAGATGTCGAGTGGCTACGCAATGTGTTGCACTCGAATGACCGGGCAATGGCCGGCGAGCCGGCCCCGCCAGAAGGACTTGTTCTCTGGCGCGTGCGATACGACGATAAACGCGACGACTCGGATGACGGGTGTCGTTCACACTGGGAGTACGGAATAGAGCCATGATGAGCAGGACGTACACGCCACGCGCATCGGAAATCGATCGTCGCTGGTATATCGTCGACGCCGAGGGCCTGACTCTCGGTCGTCTGGCGACGCAGATCGCCACCGTGCTGCGCGGCAAGCACAAGCCGACGTACACGCCGAACATGGATGTCGGCGATTACGTCATCGTCGTCAACGCCGAGAAGATCCACGTCACCGGTGGCAAGCGCGAGAAGAAGATGTATTATCGCCACTCCGGCTATCCGGGTGGCTTCCGCCAGACCGTGCTGAAGGACATGCTCGCGAAGCATCCGGAGCGGGTCATCGAGAAGGCAGTTAAGGGCATGGTGCCGCGCACCTCGCTCGGCGCGGAGCAACTGCGC
>JAMLIA010000053.1 GCA_023954495.1 Thermomicrobiales bacterium
TGGGACATCGCCCCCGAGGCCATTGCTGCGCAGGTTGACGGGCGGACTCGCCTCGTCTTTCTCTCACACGTCTCATATCGCACCGGAACCCGGATCGACCTGGAGCGCGCCGCCGAGCTGATCCGCCAGCGCAATCCGACCACGATCGTCGCTGCTGATGCGACTCAGTCGCTTGGCGTCGTACCCGTGCCGGCCGACGCGTGCGATTTTGTCGTTGTCACAACCTGCAAGTGGCTGCTCGGTCCCCATGGGCTCGGCGTCCTGTACTGGAATCGACGTCGGATGCCGTCCGCCGAGCCGGCCGGAATCGGCTGGTTCAGCGTTGTTGATGATCTGCAGTTTCCGTACGAGCTGAAGCCAGACGCCGGACGCTTTGAGCTTGGCGGACCGAACATGCTCGGAATCTACGCGCTGAACGAGGGCGTGCAGCTTCTGCTGCAAACCGGCATCGCCCGAATCACAGACCACGTGCTGGCGCTCAGCGGACATCTTCGTGAACGGGCCGCTGCACTCGGTTTGCCGGTGATGACTCCGTCCGATGCGGATCAGCGTGCGGGCATCGTCGCCTGGGAGGATCGCAATTGTAAGGCGACCGCCGCACGATTAGCGGAGGAAGGCGTCCTGGTCAGTGGCAGTTCCGGCCGCATCCGCGCCGCAATCCACCTCTATACCGACCGCGATGAGGTGGATGCGCTAGTGATGGCGATGGCCAGTTTTCCGGCAATTCACTAGTGTTTTGAGCCTTGCTGTGATGCCTTGGCAACGAGATTGCGCGTGGTGTTGCACGACACACCGCCAAGCGGCGGGCACACAGGAGGACGACATGCCACAAGGGACCATCAAGACGATTCTTCCCGACAAGGGTTTCGGGTTCATCACGCCGGACGGCGCACCCAGCCGTGGGTCGGACGTCTTCTTTCATCAGTCAGCGCTGCTGAGCGGCTTCATTGCCGATCTGCACGAAGGCCAGCAGGTTGAGTATGACGTAGAGCCGGACCCACGCCACCCGGAGCGCAACCGCGCCTCGAACGTCCGGATCGTCGACGAGGAGTAGCTCGAACGCTGCGTCACGCCCTGCGGGTGAACGCACGGCATCTCGGTTTCGGTGACGTGAATTTCACCGAAACCGAGATGGATCCGTTATGTAGCGATGCATCGAGTCGACGTCGCGCGTGCCGCTGAACTGAGGCTCGTCGATGGCACAGGCTTACGGGCGTTCGCCGATCAATCAGAAAACTCGTCTGTCACGAACGCGACGATGCGGTCGACACCGCGCCGGATGATCTCCGCACCCTTTTCTGCAGTGGCGACAGCAGGATTGCCGACTACTCCGGTGTCGGAGCGCGCATGCATGCCCTTGTACTGGATGATGTCGGCGTACGGCACCGCTGCCGTCGGGGTGTGATCTGCAATCCGGTCGCGAACGACGAAGTCTGGCTCAAGGTGCAGCATGATCGATGTGCCGATTTCGGAGGCATGTCCGTTGGCGTGCGCGCCGGTGTCAACTACGTCTTTGACGAGTGCTGCGACGTAATCCCACCAGAAGACTTGCGCGCAGCGAACACCGTGATTGCTCTGCAGCGACATGGCGACCTCACCGATTGGGCCGATGTTTCCGCGATGACTATTGATAAAGAGGACGCGGTGGAACCCCCACGAGATGACGCTTTCAACTGACTCGCGCACATAGGCTGTCAACGTCGCCGTTGAGACCGTCAAGGTGCCTGGAAAGTCGCCGAGCGAGCGGGAGAACCCGACTGGCAAGGTTGGCAGCACCGGCGCGCCAAGCTGTGCGCCAACCAGCTTCGCAATGTGGGTGACCACGATTGTGTCTGTACCGACCGGTAAGTGGGTCCCATAGACTTCAGTGGCGCCAGTTGGCACGATGACGAGATCAGTCTTCTCGCGAATTGCGTCGAAGTCAGACCAGGGTTGTTCGAGCATGTACATTGCGCCTCCTGCCGTTCATTCCACTTTCACTCGTTGTTGTGCGGAGTGCAGACATATTCCCACACTTACACGACGATTTGAAATTGGCGAAGAAGTCACATCAGCTAACGCCATCTGTCGTGGAAGCACCAATGACGAGGAGTCCAGTCGATTGAACCTGGCCGAGGATCAACGTCCGCGATTCACCTGGAGACGGCGGGGCGCACCGCAACCGGCACTCACTACAGCCCCGAACACTGCCCTTCCTTGTCGCCCGTAACGGTGTTGCCCGCACCGGTTGGCGCGGAGACGTTTGATTCGCACTGCAGGTTGCCGTCAACTGCGTTTTCGCGCAGGTCGATGCTGCGGACGTTGCTCTCCAATTGAATGTTGCCGCCCACGATGTTGCCGTTGATGGCGATCGCGCCGCGATTCTCCTCAAGCTGAATGTCACCATTGATGCGTGAGTTCGAGACTTCAACGCTGCCGCCGTGCTCAACCTGAACGTTGCCGCCTACCGTCGAACCATCCAGCACGTTCACGGTTGCGGGACCTTCGCCTTGTACGTCGCCTTTGATCGCTGCGCCATGGGCATGGAGCGTCGCGTTGCGGGCGAGCTTGACGTTGCCATCGACGGTGATGCCGTCGAGCGTGCAGGTCGCGCTGGTCGGCACGTCAATATCGTCGTTCACCTGGCTGCCAAGGTTTGCGCAGACGTCTTTGTCAGCACTCCCTGAAACTGCCGGCAGCGTGCTTGTTGCAGATGCCGCTCCGGGAGATTGCGATGTGCTGCCGTCGTTGTTATCGACTCCGCCGCAGGCAACTGCCAGCAGCAAGATCGTTACGACAATCAGCGACATCCGGCGGTAGAGAGCACGACCACAATACCCATATCGATCGATCATGACGACTTAGTGACCGCGCTGCGCCTCGAGCGTCGCTGCAACTTTGCGATTTGCGCTCGATATGTCTGGCAGCGGTTCGCCGGACAGCAGACGACGACGCTTCTCCGGTTCGGCCTGTGCCAGCGGCTCGCAGCGCTCGACGAGCATTGGGATCTGCTCCGGCTTTAGCGCCAGAATCCCGTTGTCATCGGCCAGAATGATGTCGCCGGGGGAAACGCTGACGCCGCCGCACTGCACGACTGTGTTGATTTCGCCAGTGAGACCCATCCCTCGCGTCGTGATTGGCGAGATGCCGCGGCTGAACACGAGGTAGCCCATCTCTTCGATCTCGATGACATCAGTCAACGGTCCATCGACGATGGTCGCGCCGAGCCCCTTGACGTGTGCAGCGAGCGAGGTCATCTCACCCCAGCAGGCGTGCTTGTCATCGCCGTTGCGGTCGATTACCAGGATGTCGCCCGGCTGTGCGCGATCGATCGCGACATGGACAATCGAGCTGTCGACCGCCATCGCGCGGACGGTGAAGGCCGGCCCACAGACTGTGAACTTGCGCTTGCCGGCCGGGCGCAGGGCGTTGTCCATGAAGCCAAAGTGGAGGACGTGGCCAATCGTGGCCGGCGGGATGGCGCGCAGGCGTTCGAGAAGGTCAGCAGGCACACCCGGATCGACACGCTCGTTAATGATGATCATCGCTTCGTTCCCTGTTTTCCTCACGCACCGATGCTCACTCAGCAGGTGAACACCGACCAACAGATATCGTTTCGTAATCGTTGATCGTCGAGCACGAGCTCTCGAATCTGCTCAGGGAGCTGCTCGCGCTGCCAATGGCACTCGAACCGCCCCACGCGCTGCTCCTCTCCGTCCGGCGCGGCGGCTTGCACGGCCCTGATTGCATATGCTGCCGCGCCGAGCTCGTGCGCCGCGACGTGCGCGACCGCCGCCGCCTGACCAGCTGCGAACGCGGCATTCCGGGCCGCCCCAGTCAGGTCTCTGGCTGCGGCGTTTGCATGGCCGGCTGCTGTGCGCGATTGGGACATCGAAACATCGCCGCGCACCCATGCCCGGACCTGTTCGATCGCATGGCGTGGCCGCGAGTCCGTGGGCTTCACTGACTCGAACAGGTTGAGCACGTGCTCCGCACACGACGCCGCCCACAGGGCGAGGAGGCGGTGATCTGCGTCGGTAAGTGTCCCACCGCGTCGGATCGTCACGAAGCGAGGATCACGGTCTTTGGGAAGTATCACAGCTGCCATTCCTTCGGTGCGCATCTGCTCGACTTGACCGGAGGCGCGTACCTGGATTTCGCCACACCACCCATATCGACCGCGCTCGACGCCTGTCGCGACGGGACAGGGTCACAACCGAGACCTCCGGCGGACGTGCTTCCGATTCAACCAGTATGCCTTTCAGTGCCTCATGTTCGCCCACGAGCCCCGTGCCGTCGCGCGTGTCAAGTAAACTCGAGGATGCAGCGTACTTTGGCAAGCATCTGAACCGAGAGGATAGGCGACATGGGCGACACGATGCGGGTTGGGCTCGTGCAGATCAACACGCAGGCTGATAAGGAAGCGAACCTCCAGCGTGCCGAGGAGCTGATCGACGAAGCAGTTGCGAAGGGAGCGCGCTTTGTTGTGCTGCCGGAGTACGTCAGCTTTCTTGGGCCACGCGATCAGCATCAGGCCATTGCGGAGCCGATCCCCGGCCCGACGACCGAGCGCTTCGCCGCGAAGGCGCGCCTGCATGGGATCTACCTGCACGGCGGCTCGATTCACGAGCTGTCGGAGACTGACGGCAAGTTCTACAACACGTCGGTCGTCGTCAATCCGCAGGGCGAGATCATTGCAACCTATCGCAAGATCCATCTGTTCGATATCGACCTGACCGGCAATGTAACAGCCAATGAATCATCGACGATTCTGCCGGGCGACGAGATCGTGACCGCCGAAATCGACGGACATACCGTCGGACTCTCCATCTGCTACGACCTGCGATTCCCCGAGCTGTACCGGCTGCTGGCGCTGTCCGGCGCAGAGGTGCTGCTCGTCCCGGCCGCATTCACGATGTTCACCGGCAAGGATCACTGGCACGTCCTGCTGCGCGCCCGAGCGATCGAGAACCAGACCTGGGTCCTCGCTCCGGGACAGTTCGGCGCGCACGAGCCAAACGCGCAGTGCTACGGCCACAGCCTGATTATCGATCCCTGGGGCACGGTCGTCGCCGACGCCTCCAACGGTGAGGGCGTTGTCGTCGCCGACCTCGACTTCGATGCGCTGCGGAAAATCCGCACCCAGCTCCCCTCCCTCGCCAACCGCCGACCAGCGACGTACCGCGAGAAGGTGGAAGTGTAGGGTCACCTGCCCTACTCGCTCTGCCGCAACAGCCGCATACCATTAAGGATGACGATCAGTGAGGCACCGACGTCGGCGAAGACTGCCTCCCAGAGAGTGGCTGCACCGCCGACTGCCAGGACGAGGAACACGACCTTCAGGATCAGCGCGAAGCCGATGTTCTGAGCAATGATGCGCTTGGCCGAGCGTGACAGGCGGACGGTGAAGGCGAGCTTGCCGAGATCGTCGCCCATTAGTGCGATGTCGGCGGTCTCCAGAGCGGTGTCGGTGCCGGCCGCACCCATCGCGATGCCAACTGTGGCACGCGCAAGCGCGGGTGCGTCGTTGACGCCGTCGCCAACCATACCGACGCGACCGTGGC
Source organism: Thermomicrobiales bacterium (assembly GCA_023954495.1). NCBI lineage: Bacteria > Pseudomonadati > Thermomicrobiota > Thermomicrobia > Thermomicrobiales > Thermomicrobiales bacterium. The sequence continues at coordinate 5,544 of JAMLIA010000053.1, forward strand.
GTTCCAGCAGCTCCTCAATGACGGTGACTTTGTCGTCCGGCAGCAGCCCGGCGCGGACATCGTCGACACCAGCCTGCTGGGCGATTGCCTGCGCGACGACCGGGCGGTCTCCGGTGAGCATCACTGTCTCGCGGATGCCGGCCCGCTCGATGGCGGCGATGGCTTCGCGCGCCTCGGGCCGCACCTGATCAGCCATGCCGATCATGCCGACGAGTCGTCCGTCCTCCTCGATTAGCACCGTCGTCTGGCCGCGCTCCTCCAGCGCCGCCAGTTGCGCGGCTTCCGGTGCAGCAAGGTCGGCGGACAGCATGCTGCTTGAGCCGATGCGGACGAACGTGACACCGACGCGCGCGCTGATGCCGCGTCCAGTGGTGGCGCTGACGTCGGACACGATCTGGTTGCCAGTGTTGATCTTGCGGTCGTGTGCGGCTGTGACGATCGCCTCACCCAACGGATGTTCGGAGTAGCGTTCCACAGCTGCGGCGAGCGCCAGGATCTCGTCTGCTGAGCGGCCATCGAGCGGCTCGATCGAGACAACGCGCGGCTGGCCAACGGTCAACGTGCCGGTCTTGTCGAAAGCGAGCGCGCGCAGCGAGCCGGCCGCCTCCAGATGCGCTCCGCCCTTGATCAGCACGCCACTTCGCGCAGCCGCCGAGATCGCGGCGACGATCGATACCGGTGTTGAGATCACGAGTGCGCACGGACAGGCAATCACCAGCAGGACGAGCGCGCGGTAGAGCCAACCGGCCCAATCCCCGCCACCGAGGAGCGGCGGCAGGACGGCGACGGCGGCGGCGATCGCGATCACTGCCGGGGTGTAGTACATCGCGAAGGTATCGACGAAGCGTTGCGACGGCGCGCGTTGCGATTGCGCCGCCTCGACCATGCGAATGATGCGGGCGATTGTCGAATCGGCGGCCTTGCGGGATGCCTGCACATCGAGCACGCCCTGGCCATTGATGGTCCCAGCGAAAACACTTGCACCGTGAGCGACATCAACCGGGATGCTCTCACCAGTAACCGGAGCCTGATTGACTGCCGAAGCACCAGCGACAATGACGCCATCGACCGGCAGACGCTCTCCCGGACGGACGATCACGACATCGCCGGGCGAGACCTCGGCAACCGGCACACGATGCTCGTGGTCGCCGTGGCGCACCAGCGCCTCGGCCGGTGCCAGCGCCATTAGCGACCGAATCGAATTCCGCGCGCGATCCATCGTGTAGCGCTCAAGCGCCTCTCCAAGTGAGAACAGGACAACAACCGTCGCAGCCTCGAGCCATTCGCCAATGAGGGCGGCCCCGACCACGGCAATCATCATCAGCGCGTTGATGTCCAGCCGATGGGTCGCCCGGATCGTCGCGATACCCTTGCGGGCAACCGGCCAGCCGGCGACGGCGACCGCCGCGGCCCAAGCGGCGATCGATGCTGACTCGGGCGCGCCTGCGACGGCAAGCGCGATGCCAACAACAGTCAGGCCAAGACCGGCCAGCACGAGCAGGTTCTTGCGGTCGGTAAGGATGCTGCGCAGACGTCCGGATGACATCTCGGCTGACTCGTCATGCCCGAGCCGATAGCCCATCGACTGGACTGTTCGTGCAATCGTCGCCGGATTGGTTTCAGCAGCGGCGTATTCAACAGCCAGCCGTGCGCCGGCAAAGTTCACTTCGGCGCTCTGGACACCGGTCAACCGCGCAACGCCGCGCTCGATGTTACGAGCGCAATCGGCGCAGTCCATCCCCTCGACCGGCCACACTTCGTGGACGAACTCAGTGGCCAGATCGCGGCCCTCGGCCCGGACAGCCTCCTCCAGGGCCGTCGTCGATGTCAGTGATGGGTCGTAGGCGAGAGCAAGCGCCACTCCGCTTGATTCGAGGTTGGCACTGGATACGCCGGTCACGGTGCGCAGACTGCTGACCAGGCGACCTCGGCACTGCTCGCAGGCAGCCACCTCCGGCGTCAGCAATCCGGACAGCGGGAGTCGAGCTGTCGCACTCATGCGCCTTCCTCCATCCGATGCGTGACGTGATCCAGTGCCTGCCCCAGCAGACCGACAACGTGATCGTCATCGAGTGTGTAGTAGGCGAGGCGACCCTCGCGACGGAAGCGCACCAGTCCTCGATCGCGCAGCACGCGCAGTTGATGCGATGCGGCGGATTGGCTCAATCCGGCAATCGCGGCGACATCGCCGACGCAGAGCTCCTGTTCGGCCAGTGCCGCCAAAATCCGCAGGCGTGTCGGATCGGCCAGCGCGCCAAACAGCTCGGTGGTTCCTGCCAGTACCGACTGGGATGGCACTGCTTTCCGTGCGGCACGAACGGCGTCCAGATGAACGACCTCTGCGGTATTTGGAGTCGGCTGGCGCAGTTGATCGACCTTGCGTGGTCTAGCCATCATCGCCCTCCCCTGCTCACGAACCACGTGGTTCGGTTCGATTTGAAACGTATTGATACTGGGTCTCAAGATATGAGTTACTATTCATGTATTGATAATACCCGACGACAGGTCGGGGTGCAAGCAACCTGTCGTCGAGGTGGTGGTTAGAGGGAGCGGTAGATCGCGAGCGCCTCGCCGAGCGCCGCAAAGCCGGCTGGCGTGTGCGGGGTGGGGTTGCAGATGGCGTGCGATACGCCGAGATCCGCAAACGCCTTCAGGCCCTGTGCGACCTCGGTTGGGCTGCCGAGCAGTACCTTGTCCGGGTCATGGTCATCGCCCGCCGTCTCGCCGAGATGGCTGAACGCGACATTGATGCCGACCGTCACCTCGAGCGTCGAGATGTCACGCCCGACCTCGTCGCAGGCGGCGGTCATCTCCGCGAGACGGTCCAGGAAGAGGCGGGTCCCACCAAACCAGGCCGCGTTCCACATGTCGGCGTGCTCGGCAGTGAGCCGGAGCATCCGTGGACCACGGGCCGCGATCAGCACCGGCGGGCTACCGGGCCGCGGGCCACGTGGAATCATCGCCGCGTCGTTGGCCGAGAAAAACGCGCCCTGCATATCGACCGAGCCGTCGCGCAGCAGCGGGCGAATGATCGAGAGCGCTTCCTCGAACTGCGTGCCGAGATGATGGAATGGATAGCCAAACGCCTCGAACTCTGGCTGGTGCCAACCTGCGCCGAGCCCGAGGATCACTCTGCCGCCGGACACCTCGTCGGCCGTTACCGCCATCTTCGCCAGCAGTGCCGGATTTCGCCATGCCGCACACATCACAAGCTGCCCAAGCTCCACGCGGCTGGTCGCTTCGCAGAGCGCCGAGAGAATCGTCCAGCCCTCCCAGATGCCGAACTCCGGCGTATCAGGAAAACGATAGAGCAGATGGTCGTAGATCCAGACGGAGTCGAATCCGTCCTGCTCCGCCTGCAATGCCTGGTCGCGTACTTCGGCGTATGGTCGTGGGTTCGGGTTATCCCCGTTCCCACCAAGCATCAGAATCGTGCCTACCTTCACTCAGACTCCCCCTTCATCGATCGGTCGGCGGACACACCGCCCACCGGAGCGACAGGGTACCCGCATCTGGCGGTTTCGTCGCTGTCCCTCAAGTTGGCGGCCACCGTTGCCGACAGCCGCAATGGTGCTCGATGGGAGAAAGATAGGTGTGGTAGTGGCGCTGCTGCGTTTTGCAGGTAGCGACGATGAGGCAGCGCCACGAGGATCAACGCGCTCAGCTAGAGCGTGATGACGTGGTCCGGCGGATTTCCGGCCAGCGCGCCGTAGAGATCGGGGAAGCAGCCGACGTGTACGCCCGCAACCGTGCCACTCACCTGGCAATCGCCCGGTTCGCCGGTGGCGAGGCCGCGCTCGATGGCGCACTGATCGCAGAGCATCAGCAAAATGTTCTGCTCGGCGGCTACCTTCGCCAGTCGCTCGCCGACCGGATCGCCAGAGCGCAGGACATAGGTGTTGTCGTCAAAGAACATCATCCCGACGACCTCAACCCCGTGCCGACCCTCCTCCAGCTGCGGCAGGATCATCTTGCCCAGCTTGTAACTGGCAGTATGGCCGGATGTGCTGAAAACGTAAGCGACTTTCATCGCGAAGTATTCCTCTCGTTCACGGCTGACCCAGCGCCAGCCATGCGACGCGACCTTATCATGATCTCCCAGGTGGGCTGCCATGGTGCAACGGCTGATTGCTCAGGTCTGGGGAAACTACTCCATCTGCTCCGCTCGAACCGGCAGGCTGCGGCGGAGCTGATTCCAGAAGGCGACAGACGCGACGGCTGCGACCGTGACAATGCCGCCGACGAGGAGTGAAACGGGCGTGCCGAAGCTGCTGGCGATCGCTCCGGCGATCAGTGCACCGAACGGCGCTGTGCCGGCGAAGACGGTCGTGTAGACGCTCATGACGCGCCCGCGCAGCTCGTCTGGGGCGCTCGTCTGGACAGTCGTGTTCGCCATCGCCATCGTCGTTGTTGAGCAGAAGCCGATGGCTGCCAGCACGAGCATCGCGATCCCGATAGCCAGTGGGATTGCGCCGACTAGCGCAAGCACGATGTCGAGCGCGCCAAGGGCTCCGGCGGTCGAGTACAGCATCCAGCGCTTGACCGACGTGACGAGGAAGGCCAGGGCGAGCGCACCGATTAGCGAGCCAACGCCAGAAGCGGCCATCAACAGTCCAAAACCACCGGCACCACTATGCAGATCCTGCTTGGCAAGCAGCGGGATCCAGACATTGAAGGTCATCCCGAACGTGGCCACCAGGCCGACAAGCATGATCGGTCGCAGGATGCTCTCTGTCGATCGGACGTAGTGCAGGCCCTGGCGCAACTGCTCGAGGCCGCGTCCGCGCGCGACATCGACGTGCGGCCCGAGCTTCATCATCAGCAAGCCGGCTATCACTGCCAGATAGGACAGCGAGTTGATCCCGAACGCCGCTGCCGGACCGACAGCGGCAAGCAGCACGCCAGCCACCGCCGGCCCGATGATGCGGGCCGCATTGAACAACGAGGAGTTCAGCGCGATGGCGTTCATCAGGTCGTCCTTGCCGACCATCTCGACGACGAATGCCTGGCGGGTTGGCATATCGAATGCGTTCACGGTCCCGAGCAGGAAGGCGATCGCGTAAACCATCCAGAGCTCGATGTGACCGCTCCACGTCAGAACAGCCAGCAGACCGGCCAGCACGCCGGAGAGCGCTTGTGTGACGACGAGCAGATTGCGCTTGCGCACCCGGTCGACGATCACTCCAGCGAAGAGACCGATTGCCAGGACCGGTGCGAACTGGAAGACGCTGACCAACCCCAGCAGGAACGCCGAAGGTGTCAGCGTCAGAACCAGCCAGGATTGCGCCAGCGACTGCATCCATGTGCCGGTGACCGAGATGAGCTGTCCGAACCAGAACAGACGGTAGTTGCGGTAGCGAAATGCGGCCAGTCCGCGCGGCAATCGCGACCAGATGTCTCGTTGTCGTCGTCTGTCGCTCACGCCATCCACCACTCCCCCCAAGCGCCGGATCTTGATTGCGGTCGGATTCCCCTTCAGATCATCGCTGATGTTGGCGAATGAGGCGAGGCTTGATTTCGGGCGGGGCGCTGACCGTGCGCCCCGTCGGTATTGACCTTACACGTCGTTTCGGATCAGGAGCGCCGTCGCGGCTCCGAGAGCGCAGATAGCCGCGCTCACAAGGAACGTGTTGTGGATGCCGGAGACGAACGCCAGCTGGATCTCGTTGAAGATCTGCGGTAGCAACGCCGCCTGATCCTGCGGCACGATCTGCTGCACCAGCTCGAACTGACTACTCTTGATCGCGGTGACGAGCCGCTCCCGGACTGCCGGATCGAGCGCGATACCTTCGAGTCGATCGCCGGTGTAGATACCCACCCAGGACTGTAGCACCGAACCGAGAACCGCGATCCCGAGCACTTGCCCGACGTTGCGCGTCGTGTTCAGGATACCGGAGGCGCTACCGGCGATCCGTGGCGGAACCTCGCGCATCGCCGCTGCCGTCATCGGGGCGAAGGTCATGCCCATCCCGGTGCCGGTCACGATTAGCGACGGGAACAGCGACTGCCAGGTCGTCGACGTATCGATCGACGCGATGATGAGCAGGATGCCGACCGTGATGAGCGCCAGCCCGCCAGTCAGGATCCAGCGCGCGCCAATGCGGTCCGAGAGCCGTCCGCTGAGTGGAGCGACGACCATGATCATCACTGACATCGGGATCATCGTCATCCCGGCACGGATTGGGGAGAAGCCCAGGACGCCCTGCAGGAACAGCGTCATCGGGAAGAAGATGCCGAGCATACCGAAGGCGACGACGAAGGCGATGACGTTGCCAACTGAGAAGTTGCGCAGTGCGAACAGCTCGAGTTTCATCAGCGGATCTTCGAGCCGCTTCTCCCACCAGACGAATGCTGCCAGCAACACGACGCCGAGAATGAACAGGCCGACGATCAACGGATCGGTCCAGCCCATGCTGTTCGCCTCGATGAGCGCATAGACGATCGCGAAGATTCCGGTGCCTGAGAGCACGACGCCGCCCCAATCGATCCGTCGGCTGGCGTGCGGGTCCACGGACTCCGGAACGATCGCAATCGTCGCCAGGATCGCGATGATGCCGACCGGGACGTTGATCAGGAAGACCCACTCCCAGGCGTAGTCGGTCACGATGAAGCCGCCGACAATCGGCCCAATCACCGCGCCGAGCGCGACGATGCCGCCCCAGATCCCCATCGCTGCGCCGCGCTTGTCAGGCGGGAAGACAACAGTAATGAGTGAGAGAGTTTGCGGCATCATGAACGCACCACCGACGCCCTGAAGCACGCGCGCCAGAATGAGGGCGTTGACGCCGGATATGCCGACCAGATCGCCGAGCCAGCTCGAAACCCCGCATAGCGCCGATGCCGCCGTAAATATCGCCATACCGACGATGAACAGCTTCTTGCGCCCGAAGATGTCGCCCAGGCGACCGAACGAAAGCAGCAGAACGGCGTAGGCCAGGATATAGGAGTCAAGCACCCACTGGATCTCGGAGAGCGTGGCACCGAGGCCGATCTGGATCTTGCGTTGTGCGATGTTGACGACCGTCGAGTCCAGTAGCAGCATGAAGACCGCTGCGCACAGGACGACCAGAATCAGCCACGGATTTCGCGTCGGTTCAGTTTCCGCATCGGCCGGCATTGTTGCCGGGCGCGGGGATACGGTTGTTGCCATGTTGCCCCTTCATCAGTGACATGGGAATGGAACACGTTATGGACTGCGCCGCCTATGACGACGACTCGGGTGTGTCAGGCGGTGGCAGCGTGCTTGGTGCTAGCGGGCAGCCGGACAGATCACGCGGCTCACGCTCCATCGCCATTGCCAGCGCGCGCAACGCCGGAACGAATGCCGCGCGCTGCTCGTCGGGCAGCGATTCCAGAGCAGCCCGCACCTGCGCGCGCCGCATGTCGTGGAAATGCTTGCCGAGGTCGCGAGCCAGCGGCGTAAGATCGATCCGCACCCGACGGCGATCGTCGGGATCGACTTCGCGGATCACGAGTCCATCGTCGACAAGACGATCGACCAGCTCGGACGCAGTTGGCAGGGAGATGCCCAGACCGCGTGCGAGCTCGCCAAGTGTCGACGCGCCAGCCCGATGCAGGAACCCAAGCGACTTGACCTGTCCGAGCGAGCGCCCCGAGTTCATCGGGTGCTCCATCAGCGAGGCATAGAGTCGGCGGCCAATAACAGGCAGCACTGCCAGTGCTTCATCTATCTGTTGTTCGTCGGTTGGCATAGCCATCGTCTCTCGCAATCCGATCAGTTCGGATTACGAATGATACGGATTCCGAAGCGATGTGTACCTGTCCATGTGGTCGGGTTGAGGACAGGTTCGCGGCTCATGGTGAGTACGTCTCCGGCAGCAGCTGTCGTCATGCCGTTTCGGCTGATCTTCGCAGTCACAGGCGAAGGAAACGTCGTTTCACCTCGCTGCTGACGCGCTGGGCTATCCGGGTACTTGACGCACGCGCACGGAATCGGTAACCCTTGAACGGCACCTAAGAGTGCCGAGGTTTACACAGATTTCCCTGTGGCGGAGGTTGGGACGAGAGGGCACGCACCCAGTGCGACTCTGGATGCTGGGGACGAATCACGAGCGCGCGTCGATTGAGGTCCGCGAACGGCTGGCCTTTGGCAACGACAATCTCGGCGACGGCGTCCGGCAGCTTGGAGCGGTAGCGCACGAGGGGGTCATCCTCTCTACGTGTAACCGCACAGAAATCTATGGGCTGTTTGATAGCGACACTGACGGCGGCGAAGAGCTCCGTCAGTTCCTCGTTGGCTCCCGCGATCTGCCGGCGACGACCGTCGCTGCCACGACCTACCTGCACGCCGACAACGAGGCTGTCCGCCATCTCTATCGAGTGAGTTGCGGGCTGGATTCGATGCTGCTCGGCGAGCCGCAAATCCTCACCCAGGTGCAGGACGCGCTGGCAACCGCTCGCGAGACTGCGGCGGCTGGCCCGGTACTGACGCGCCTCTATACCGATGCGCTACGCGTCGGCAAGGCGGCTCGGACGTCCACCGGCATCGCGCGGAACCGACTTTCAATCGCACATGCTGCCATCGACCTTGCCACACGGGAACTCGGCTCGCTGGCGGGTCAACGTGTCATCGTCCTCGGCGCGGGCGAGATTGGGACGATCGCCGCGCGGGTGCTCCGCACCGCCAACACTGCCGATCTGGTCATCGTGAATCGCACGCCATCTCGCGGACAGGCGCTGGCGGCTGCGGTCGAAGGTCGCTATGTTGCACTGTCTGACCTGCCTGACGAGCTGACCGATGCGGCTGTCGTCTTCTCGGCAGTCAGTACGCCCGACTTTGTCCTCGGGCAGGATGTCCTGCCGCCGCTGAAAGATCGGCGCGGCGCACCGCTGCTCATCGTCGACCTCGGCGTCCCTCGCACCATCGACCCGGCGCTGGCCGATGATCCCGTCGTCCGATTGCGCACCGTCGATGACCTGGAGCAGATCGCCGATTCGACCCGACGCAGCTATGACAGCGAGATTGTCCGCGTCGAGCGACTGATCGATCAGGCGGTCGATCATTTCGATGAGTGGCTGGGAACACGACAGATCGTGCCGACAATTCGCGCGCTTCAGGATCGCGCGGAACAGATCCGTGAGGCCGAGGTTGAACGCGCGCTGCGACGGTTGGGGCACTTGTCCGAGCGGGATCGTGAAGTGGTTCGCGCGCTGAGCGTCGGTATTGTTGGCAAGATGCTTCATCAGCCAATCGTCACGCTGCGTACTGCGGCAGCGAACGGGCATCACGAATCTGCCGCACGCGCCGCCGCCGAATTCTTCGACCTGCCCCGGCCCTCCGACACCCACGCGGACTAGGTACGTGCATGCAACCGTTCAGCGTACAGCCGGGCGGTGGTGTGCCTCGAAAGGGTGTCCCACAGCAAGACCTATGACTAGCAGACAATACTGAACAGGAGCGTTCCCAATGGCGCAAACACGAACTATCAGTCATGCGAAGTCGATCGCTGCGTTTGATCGCGCGACCAGGGTCATTCCGGGTGGAGTGAACTCCCCAGTGCGCGCGTTTCGGAGCGTTGGCGGGCAACCGGTCTTTATTGCCGGTGGGTCCGGTGCTCACATCCGCGACATCGATGGCAACGAATACCTCGATTATGTCCTGTCGTGGGGACCGTTGATCCTTGGCCACGCCTATCCGGCAGTCGTCGAGGCCGTCACCCGCGCGGCGGCGAACGGTGCCAGCTTTGGCGCGCCGACGGAAGCGGAAACCGAGTTGGCCGAACTATTGGCGAGTCTGGTCCCCGGTGCCGACATGGTGCGACTCGTGTCCTCCGGCACCGAAGCAACGATGACGGCGCTCCGGCTGGCGCGCGCAGCGACCGGTCGCGACCGCATCGTCAAATTCTCGGGCTGCTACCACGGCCACGCCGATATGCTGCTCGTTCAGGCCGGCAGCGGCGTTGCGACACTCGGTCTGCCCGACTCTCCCGGCGTTCCGGCCGGGGCCACCGCGAGCACGCTGGTTGCCACCTACAACGATCTGGGCTCGGTAGAGGAGCTGTTTACTTCGTTCGGCTCAGAGATCGCGGCCATCATCGTCGAGCCGGTCGCCGGAAACATGGGGCTCGTCCCGCCGGTGCCCGGCTTCCTCGACGGGTTGCGCGACATCACCAGCCGCCACGGCGCGTTGCTGATCTTCGATGAGGTGCTGTGCGGGTTCCGCGCCGGCCCGCGTGGCGCGGCGGCGCTCTACGGCATCGAGCCGGACATCATCACGCTCGGCAAGGTTATCGGAGGTGGACTGCCCCTGGCTGCCTACGCAGGTAAGCGCGAGATCATGCAGGAGGTCGCTCCGGCCGGCCCGATGTATCAGGCTGGGACACTCTCCGGCAATCCGCTCGCCGTCGCTGCCGGGATTGAAACACTTCGCGCGATCGGCCAGCCGGGTGTCTTCGAAGCACTGGAGCACTCGACAACTCGACTGATCGAAGGGCTTGCTGAAGCTGCCGCTGATGCCGGCATCCCCGTGCAGACCGCGCAGGTCGGCAGTCTGTTCGGCATGTTCTTCAACAATCGGCCTGTCCACTCGTGGGACGACGCCGCCACCAGCGACGCCGATCGATTTGGGCGTTGGTTTCAATCGATGCTTGCACAGGGCATCTACCTCGCGCCGTCGCAGTTCGAGACGGGCTTTCTGTCCACCGCACACACCAGCGCCGACATCGACCAGACCATAGAGGCGGCGAGAGCGGCAATGCGCCAGATCGGCTAACGCGCGAGGCCGGGACGCTCGCGTCCCGGCCTCACCCAAGACTGTCTGCACCGGCGAGTCGTGTCGGTGCTAGATGGTGAATGCCGCCTACGCCGACAGCCCCCACATCTGCATTACCATTGGCAGCACCTTCGGCTCAGACTCACGCGCCAGCAGGTCACGAAAGCGCGGCTCGATCTTCCGCGCATATTCGTTGATGCCCCACGTCTCCTTGTAGCGGATTGGCACACCGTCTGGCGCATTCCAGGCCGGCATGATCCGCTCCATCTCGAACACCTTGCGGGCACCGGCCTGCTTCGGCATGCGCGCCAGCTGGGCCGCGATATTGCCGAATAGCGATTCATCGCCGGATTTCAGGCAGTCATCGAGCCAGTCGAGGTAGAAATCGACGACCGCCGCGTAGATGAAGCCGGAGGTTGCGCGAGCGAGATCATGGCGGTGTTTCGCATCCACCAGCTCCCAGCAAGGGCCGAGCATCTCGATGACGCGCCGATCTCCCAGCAGAATCAATCCGGCCAGCATACTCGTCCGCGTATCCTGCTGCGCTTCATCTACCTGCTCAACCGCGATCTGCAGCACTTCCCGTGGGCCTGTGAGTGGGTCGTCGCCCGGCGTAAGCACAGCGAGATTCAAAGCCGCGGTCGAAATGATCTGGTGTTCCGGGTCAACGAGCAAAAAAGGCATGATCGCGTTCCCGGACACCGATTGCTGCTCGACCGCCCCTGTGACCTGCTGGAGCAGCTCCAGCCGCTCTTCGATGGGAACTCGCTGAACAACGGCGTTGTAGAGCGGAACGAGCTGGCCCACCTCTGCTGGATCGTTTGTGACGCCGTAGTGCATCAGGCCCAGGAACGCGGCCTGACACAGGTCATCGGGCTCCGCGTCGGCCCAGCGCGTTGGGTCACCGGCCAGCTCAGTCAGCTCGGCGATCATCCGGTCGCGTTCGTCGGTGGCCATCAGTGCGTTCTCCTCGTGTGTCGGTCGTCGACGCAGTCGCGGGTGCTCGCGACAGGTAGACGACCATTCAGGAAATCGTCAAGTACTGGCAGACGAGCCACAACCGCAGCGCGTCCTCATGTTGCAACGGTTGACCCGTATCGTCCCATGTGATGGCAAGTCCGTCCTGCCAGGCTGCGAATGCTCCGTCGACGCCGCGGGCGTTCCATGCGAACAGCTCAGGCGGCGGTCCATCGCCGTCAACAACGACGGCGTGATCCCACAGCTCGAACGCCATCTGCGGGTCCAGTCGTGACTCACCAGCCCGTTCGATGATGTCGGCCAGCTCAGGGCCGTTGCCTCGCATCGCGACGACCAGCTCACGACACAGCCAGGCTTCCCCGACCGCGATGGATGCCAGCACCTGTGGGAAGTGTCCGCGTGGCCAGCCATTCTCCCAGATCCAGCTGCGAATCAGCTGCCGGAATTGCTCGTCCTGCTCGCTCATCGGCACGACCGCAGTCAGCACCTGGCGACCCAGCAGATCGAACCGCACGACGGCCCACTCACCGGAACCAAAATCGAACGCCACCAGTGCGTCAGTCTCGTCGCCGCCCCACAACGCGTCGATCAGGATCTGGTTGTCCAGCGCGACATCCCACCAGTCGATCCCGGTGATGCGCAACAGCACGTCGCCACCCGCAGTGTCGACACGGGCACCATGCGATGAAATCAGCGCACGAGCAAGCGCTAAGCGGACAACCTCGTCCGGCAATTCGTCGCCGGACATTGAAATTTCGAAGTCAGCCATCATCGGCGACTCCCCCCTTCGCACCAGGGGTTACCGGTGTGTCCCCAGATGCGTCATCCCGGGCTGCCCGTCTGCAGTCAGGCGATACCCGGTCAACGATCAATGCTGTGAATCGTAGTCACAGGAAGGGAAGAGAGTGATTCCCTGCTGGGAAAATCGTTCAACTGAAACGGAATGAAACGAGTCAGGCATCCGCTATTTGCGGACCCACCAGACGCGCCACTCGTTGCGCCGAGACCAGGCGAACCAGGTCACTGCGACAAGCACGACCAGAATAACCGCGTACTGGAAATATTCCACTACTCCGGCGACGCGTTCCCACTGGTTGCCCAGGATCCAGCCCGAGCCAACCAGCATGCCATTCCAGATCGCACTCCCGATTGCCGTATAGATGATGAACGGGACGAGCGGCATCCGCGTCACGCCGGCCGGCAGCGAGATGAGGCTGCGGACCACCGGGATGACGCGTCCGATCGTCACGGCCTTGCTGCCGTGGCGCTCGAACCAGCCGTTCGCGCGATCAAGGTCGGTCGGCTTCAGCAGGAAGAAGCGCCCGAATCGTCCGATGAACGCGTAGAGGCGTTCCTGCCCGAACCAGAGGCCGAGGCCATACAGCAGCAGAGCGCCGATCACCGAGCCAATCGTCGCGGCCAGCATCACCCCGATGAGTGTCAGATGCCCCTGCCCAGCGAGGAACCCGGCCAGCGGCAGGATCAATTCGGACGGTATCGGTGGGAAGACTGTTTCAGCCAGGATCAGTCCGGTAATCCCGGGATATCCAAATGTGTCCACGATGCGAATGATCTGATCCTGCAGGCCGCTCAGCACGACGATTTCCCCCTATTGTCCGGCTCCGTTGCCTCGGAACCGCAGGCACAGTGGTCTGGTAAGCGCCGGTTGTCGGCGAGCCAATCGCGAAGGATAGCCGGTACCGAGTCTGAATCCAAACCGCGCACAGCGGCGGCCTCCTCAATATACTGTCGGGAATGCACCGATCGACGGGGTGGTTACCCTGTGCGGTGCGAACGATTAACGACAGGGGTGCGATTGCCCAGACTCAGCGAAATGGAACCCGGCAGTACGCTGACCGGCGTCATCGTCCGGGGTTACGGCCTGTACTACGACGTCTCAACTGAGGCGGGACTCCTGCGCTGCACATTGCGGGGCATGCTCAAACGCCCGCGCCGTGGCACCAACCCGGCGGCCGTCGGCGATCGCGTTACGGCGACCCTCACCACACCCGAAGCCGAACCACCTGAAGGTGTCGTCGAAGAGATTGCGCCACGCGTGCGCTCGCTCTCGCGCCTGGCTCGCGGCACGGCTGATGTCGAGCAGGTCATCGTCGCCAACCCGGACCAGCTCGTCGCGGTCTTCGCCATCCACCATCCCGAGCCGCATCCGCGCCTGGTCGATCGCTTTCTACTGATCGCCGAGGCACGCGGGATCGACGCCATACTCTGCGTCAACAAGATCGACCTTGCCGAGCCGGGTGACGTCGAGCGCTTTCACGAGCCGTATCGCGCCGCCGGCTACCCGATTGTCGAGACGAGCGTAAAGACCGGCGTCGGACTGGACGAACTGCGCCAGCATCTGGAAGGCAAGGTCAGCGCGTTCGCGGGACCGTCCGGCGTCGGCAAGTCGAGCCTGCTCAACGCCATCGCACCCGAGCGGCTCGCCGAACGCACTGGCGAGATTTCCAGCGCAACCGGCAAGGGTCGTCACACGACGACCTGGACGACGCTCTTTCACATTGGCCCCGACACGTACGTCGCTGACACCCCCGGCATTCGCGCGCTGCAACTCTGGGGTGTCGACATGGCCAATCTCGATCAGCTTTATCCAGAGCTTCGGCCCTACCTCGGATCGTGCTACTATGCCGATTGCCGCCACGTCAACGAGCCTGGCTGCGCGGTACGCGCTGCTGTTGAATCTGGCGACATTCATCCGGCCCGCTACGAGAGCTACCTCTCATTCGTGCTGGATGGTGGCTAAGCAGCACGCGCGCCGGTCGCACAGGACGGCCCGGCCAACCTGAGGGGACACGTATGAACGCTGTCGCAACCGCACTCCGTGATATGTTCGCCGACCAGCAGATCGCCATGCGCGAGGTCGTCCACGGCCTCAGCGCCGAAGCGCTCAACTGGAAGCCGCTCGACGGCAAGGACACCAACTCGATCGCCCAAATGCTCTCGCACGCCCTCGATGCCGAGCGTTCACTCGTCGCAGGTTCCGTTGGTATCACGCTTGATCGCGATCGCGAATCGCATTTCTCCGTCGAGGTCAGCAGCGCCGACGAGTTCATCGCTCAGATCGATGCGACCACCACCGAGGTGTACAACTGGTTGGGTGATCTCACCGACGATGCTCTCGCTAACACCATCACGCGCGGTGACACGACGCGCACCGGAGCATGGATGGCAATCCACGCGCTGGAGCACGCCCGCGAGCACATCGGACAGGCATTGCTGACCCGCCAGCTGATTGAAGCGGGCCAGAGCTAGCCTCCCCTTGCAAAAGCCCCGACTTCTCGCTACGCTGCGCAGACAATGCGTCTCGCGAAGTTGCGACCAATAGCAGGATGTGAGTGCGACATGGGGAACCGTGGTCGGTGGTTGATACCGTTCGCCTTAGCCATCTGGATGACTGTTGGTGGGTTACTCGTCGCTCCTGCATCCGCGCGTGCCGGTGATGACGCCATCACCCGCACCTGGCAACGCACCGATGCCCCGGTCGCTGCTGGCATGGTCAGCCGCACCTGGATGTGGGGTCCGGCGCTCACCGACGAGACAATCGAGACTGCCACCGACGCGCCGAATGGCACACGCACCGTCCGCTACTTTGAGAAGACCCGAATGGAGATCGCGACCGATCCGGCCGCCGACCCATCCTCGATCTGGTACATCACCAACGGGCTGCTCGCAAAGGAACTGGTCACAGGTCAGCTCCAGACCGGCGCGGACACCTTCGAGCCACGCCAGCCGGCGCAGGTGAACGTGGCTGGGGATTTTGATGATCCAGCCGCGCCGACCTATGCCAGCTTCCAGAGCCATCTGGCTGATCCGCCACCCGTCGACGGCTCGACGATTACCCAGCGCATCGATCGCGCCGGAGTGGTCACCGACGATCCGGGACTGGCTTCGTATAGCATCACTGCTGTCGAGCCCCTG
The DNA here is from genome assembly GCA_023954495.1 of Thermomicrobiales bacterium. Lineage (NCBI taxonomy): Bacteria > Pseudomonadati > Thermomicrobiota > Thermomicrobia > Thermomicrobiales > Thermomicrobiales bacterium. Next base: position 21,190 of record JAMLIA010000053.1, read on the forward strand.
ACCGTTCCTGGTATCGACCATCAGGTTGCCAGCGTCTTCTGGGATTTCATGCGTTCGTCCGGCCGGGTCTACGAGGACGACCGCTACCGCGACGCAGCGCTCTTCCCCAACCCGTACTACGCCACTGGCTATCCGATCACCGAGCCGTACTGGACCAACGTCCGTGTTGGCGGCACCGCGAAGACCGTCCTCGTTCAGGTCTTTGAGCGCCGCGTGCTGACCTGGACGCCGGACAACCCGGCCGGCTGGCAGGTCGAGGCCGGTAATGTTGGCAGCCACTACTACCAGTGGCGTTATGGCTCTGCTCCGCCCGCAAACGCTCCGCAGATCGAACTGCCTGCCAACCCGTCGCCGTTCATGGACGACCTGGAGGCGCAGCTCCGTGGCATGGTCGGCAACTGGGCCGGGCAGAATGCAGTCGCCGTCACCGACCTGCAGACCGGCCGGACGATTGCGATCAATGGTGACCGGCAGCAGCCGGCGGCCTGCACGCCCAAGATCTTCATCATGGTTGCCATCGCCGAAGACATCAGCGCCGGGAAATACACCACCGCCGATGTCGACGACCTCGTGCGTTCAGCGATGGGACCCAGCAACACTGCTCCGGCCCGCGAGCTGATCCGCATCGCCGGTAACGGTGACATCAATGCTGGAATCCGCCGTGTCAACGAGATCATGCAGCGCCTCGGTATGCCCTCCTCGATCCTCAGCCACCCGCCCGACTACTGGGGCGACTACGGCTACGGCGAAGGTGACAACTTGCTGACCGCCAACGACATGAACCGCGCGCTCGCTGCGATCTGGGAAGGCCGCAGCGGTCTGAACGATTGGGCGCGTGACTACGTCCTCTGGAGTATGACGCTCGCGATCCCCGGCCAGCAGTATTCGCTCGGTGGCCCGCTGCCCGACGACACGATCCTGTATCACAAGATTGGCCTTGTCTATGAGCCGTACAACACCTGGAACGACGCCGGCATCGTCGTCTTCAACCGCAACGGCCACGAGTATGCCTACGCCATCTCCTATCTCGGATCCTGGGGACCCAGCTGGATTGACGCCTACTACCACGGCGCGGACGCCTCGGCGGTGGCGTGGCGGGCGATGAGTGGGGAATATCGGTAGCGGGGTGGCGCGAGATGTCAGGATCGTGACGACGCTGGTTACAATACGGAACATCCTCACCAGCGTGGGGGTGTTCCGATAGTAGTTGCGATGCAATCACTCGCA
>JAMLIA010000054.1 GCA_023954495.1 Thermomicrobiales bacterium
TGATCATCCCCGAGCAGGATCGTGGCCTCTGGACACGGCAACAGCTGACCGACCGACTCGCGGCGCTACTTGGTGGCTACGCGGCCGAGCAAGCCATCTTTGGCGACGTCACCACCGGATCATCGAACGACCTTGAGCAGGTATCAGGCATCACCATCTCGATGGTCTCGCGGTATGGCATGGGTCAGGCGTTCGGGCTGCTATCTGCTGGTGAAGACGCCTCTCGCGGGGCCGGATTCTCGCAACGCACAGCGTTCGCAGCCGAATCCGAAGCGCGGCAGATTGTTGACGAAGCGCATGCGCTCGCGCAAACGGTGCTGACTACGCGACGCGACGAGCTGGAGATGCTTGCGGCGACACTGCTGAGAGACGAGACGGTCGAAGGCGACGAACTGATTGCCATGCTCGGCCCGGCAGCAACCGCGAGCGACGACGACCTCGATATACCAACTCTGCTGCGCCAACCGACGGGCATCGCGGGGCCGTCCTCGCGATCCGCACGCAAGGCGTCACGACGCGAGCGCATCGCAGCGCTGCCAGCAGCCATCGTCGCCAGTGCAGTCAACCGTCGACGCCGAACGGTGCCTGGATCGTAACGAGCGAGCGAGTCGTTGGTCTGTCAGTGGCAGGTTGCTGAGTAGCTAAGTACGGTAGTCGCCTCGTAAGCACGCCGCGTTGTGAACGCGGATCGACGTAACATGTTACGCAGGCGATTACCGGCGCTCGAACATCTTCGTGTCAGCTACGCGGTTGGCTGCTCAGAATCTGGGTTCGCCGCTCGGCAAATTCGTCTTCCGAAATGATGCCGGAGTTGCGTAGATCGGTGAGTGCGGCCAACAGATGGCTCTGGTCTTCGACGAACGAGCGGCGTGGCGCGTCGCCGGGATCGTGGAACTCGAGCTTGGCATTCAGTAGCGCGCGCTTGAACGCAAACGGATCGGCAATGCCAGTGAGCTGGTTAACTCCGACCTCTGACCCAGTGATGATCTCGATGTCCCCGTAGTCAAACACGCGACCGATTACCGACTGGCGCATCAGCACGTCGTTGACCTTCTCCAACGCCGAGTCGAACGTTCGCTTATTCAGAATGCCCTCCGCCTGGAGGATGCGGTAGTTCGTGACCACGTACTGCTCTTTGTGCCAGACGAAAAAGCGATAGACGGCCATCGCGAGCGGTACGAGTGAGGCGACGACAATGGCCAACGCCAGCCACGGCGAGAGCTGATCAACGTACATCTGCACGCTGATGGCCGCGACCCAGGCGGCGATGCAAAGCAGAGCGAGCGGAAGCACACGGAGCACCATGAAGACAACGTGGCGATGTGCCACGAGCTCAATCGTCTCGTTCTTACCCAGAAGGTCATCAATATAGGACATTGAGCTCCTCCACTCGACTGGCAAATGGCCCAAGGAGTCTCGCGAAACGTGGACGCTATTCTAACCGGAGTTCGGACAGCACGCGCCGCGCACCGGATTCCCGCCCAACCCTGCGCGCAATATAGCGAGCAAGATGATCATCAACCTCTCGACGAAGGTCGGCAGGGATCTTCAGCGTCAGGACCCGTTGCACATCGCCACGATCGATCATCCGCAGCATCTTCAGTGCGTTGACCGATATCGGCTGCGCTTCGGGGTGGAGCCGAGCGCAGGACGGGCACAGGATCCCGCCTTCGACGCTGAAGCCATTTGTCTCGGGCTCGATGACTCGCTCGCACTCAATGCACTGCTCCAGCTCGGGTCGGTAACCAAGCACGCGCAGGAAGCCAACCTCCGCAATGTAGCTGACCAGTTGCGGGTCGCGTCCTTCGTCGATGAGCCGAAACGCAGCGAAGAGCAGCTCATAGACCTCTTCATGCTGTTCGTCTTCCGGCACAAGGGCATCGACGAGTTCAGCCAGATATCCGGCCGTCGCGATGCACGCCTCTTTGAGGCGCAATGCCTGGAACGTCTCAATGCTCTCCGCCTGCGAAACGATATCCAAACCGCGAGTGCGTGCGATGAGCAGACGGGTAGCGCAGAACGGCTCCAGGTGTCCGGCCAGCTTACTGGTCGTCCGCCGCGACCCCTTTGCCACGACCCGCAACTTGCCTTGCTCGGCGGTCATGACCGTGACGATGCGGTCGGCCTCGCCCAGATCGCGGCGGCGCAGAATGATCCCGCGCACTGAGTACAGGCGCTGGCGATTCCGTTCCGGCGGTGAGACGGGAGATTGATCTGAGGCGTCTGCGCTCATGAGTTCGCAATCGTTTCGCGTGGCAGTCGTAGGTGAGGACCCCTATACTCGACGGTGTTTGTCGCTCGGAAGGAACGGCGGCGTGCGAACAGTCCGCGGAACAGCGCGCGAAACTTTGCTTCTGGCTGCCACTGGATACAACGCTCGATGCTCGCAAGCGTGCATACATCTGTCGGACAGCGTCCTGACTGGACGAAAGGCAGACGATATACCCAACCTGCTCATGCAACTGTACACGTTTCGAGAAGACACCAACCGCAAGTGCGGTTCGTTGTGAGTGAATCTGTTGCACGTCCACGTGATCGCATCTCAGGGAGAATGTAGTGAACCACGGAATGCCGCTTGCCGATCGGTCAGCCCCGTTTCTGAACGCTGTTGAGAGCTGGCTGTTGTCGCTTCCAGAAGGCTCGCTCGAAGAGATCATCGACACCGCCGGCGGTCCAGATCGTGTTGCCATCGTGTCGGTCGATCTCATCGTCGGCTTCTGCCACTCCGGTGCCCTCTCAAGTCCACGCGTCGCAGGATTGCTCGGCCCGGTCGCTGACCTGATGATGGCGGCGCACGATGTCGGTATCACCTCTATCGTCCTCACCCAGGATACCCACCGTCCCGATGCCGAAGAATTCGCCAGTTACCCGCCGCACTGCATCGCGGGTACTGAGGAATCGCAAACTGCTCCGGAGCTGGTCGACCTGCCCATGGCAGACTCGTTCGCAATCGTTGAGAAGAACAGCATCGCCAGCCTGACTGCGCCCGGTTGGCCGGAATGGGAAGCGGAGCATGGCCCGTTCCACACCTGGATCATCGTTGGCGATTGCACGGACCTCTGCGTCTATCAGGCAGCGATGGCACTGAAGCTTCGCAGCCTCGCCGAGCATCGCGGCGAGCGCGTCATCATTCCGGAAAACTGCGTGCAGACCTATGATCTTCCGGTCGATGCCGCGAAGGAGATCGGCGCGCAGCCGCACGATGGCGATCTGCTCCACGCGGTCTTCCTGCATTCGATGGCGCTGAACGGCGTCGAAGTCGTTGCGAAGGTGTCCTGATGCGCAAGCAAATCCCGCCGCGAACCGTGGCGATTGTCCCGGCGCGCGGCAAGCAGAATTCGCACGACCTCGCGCCCGCCATTCACACCTGGCTGCAGGAGCGCGGGCACGAGACGATCGACGAAGCAGCCATCCGAGCCGGTGACCACGCGGACGCGCTGATTGCCCTTGGTGGCGACGGCCTGATGATGCGGATGGCGCACAGCTTCCCCGGCACGCCACTCCTTGGGATCAATTTCGGCAAGGTCGGCTTCCTCGCGATGACCGAGCAGTCGCAGTGGCAGGAAGTGCTGGCCGAGATTCTCGATGGCGACTACGAAGTGCAGGAGGGCCCAACGCTCGGCGCTCACATCGTCCACGACGATGAGACGACGGACGCAGGTTGGGCGATCAACGATGTTGTCCTTCGCAGCGGTATGCAGATGGTCGATGTCGAACTCTACATCGACGGACGTTACGTCAACACCTATCCCGGCGATGGCATGATTGTCGCTTCGCCGCAAGGCAGCACCGCCTACTGCATGGCCGCCGGCGGTCCGATCCTGTCGGCAGGCGTCAGCGGATTTGCCATCACGCCGATCTCGCCGCACTCGCCGATTCGGTCGACACTGGTTGTGCCGGAAGACAGTCTGATTGAGCTTGTGATGTGCAGTGATCGCGAGGCGGCGCTCATCCTCGATGGGCAGATTACACAGTCACTCTCGAACGGCGATCTCGTCAGTGTGACACACAGCCCGCACCGCTTCCGCCTGATCATGACCGAGCAAATGAACTTCTATTCGGCGTTCCAGAGCAAGTTCAATTATCTGATTCGACCCGGCGCGGTGCCGAGCCTGGGGCACGTGCGCCGCGGGAACTGATGTCTTGCGGCGAGGGGTCTACTTGAGTCGCATCGCGGGGTTTCGGTGCTGGCTGAGAAACGTTGCCATCGGCGCGAAAGCCGTCAATCGCTTGCAACGAACCCTGAGTGCCGACCCCGCGAAACCGTGAAGTCTGCTGCCGATCGTCTTCATCGTCTGGCATTGCTTCAACGAGGTCAAACGCGCAGTAGGGGCAGATGTCCCAACGAACATCAACCGGCTTGCGGCACGAGGGGCATTCGGTCCGCAGCACGGTTCGACAATGCGGGCAGAACACGAAGTCGTCGCGGATCGATCGACTGCAGTTCGGGCAGGTATGGACGTCATCAAGATCCTGGAGGAGATACTCGTCTTCCACCGAACGCTGAAACGCTTCGTCCAACGTCTCCTTCGGACGAAGCAACAGGTAGATCACCGCTCCGGGCACCCAGAACAGCACGACGACGAGTGTTGAAAAGATCTGGGTCGCGGCGTTCTCGCTGCGCGTCGTGATGTCTCGATAGGTCCAGACAATCAGTGCGAACCAGAGAGCAATAGCGTACGCGCCGGAGAGCGCGAGAAACATCTGGACTATGCGGGCAACCAACGCTTCCAAACGGGGCGGCTCCTGTCTCCTCGGTGGCGACCTGTTCGCTATGGAATGATGCGCTCGTAGCGGTTGACGTTGCAGATAAAGACGGTTGCCCCGCCAACCTGGACCTCAACCGGCGTTGGCACGTAAAACTCGCCCGGCTCCATAATCGGCATGAGCGGATTGACGTACTGTGTTCGCGTGTAGCAGGTGCGCTTGATGATGCTGAGCACATCGGCAACGTACTCGTCATCCACGCCGACGAGAAAAGTTGCGTTGCTTTCGCGCAGGAAGCCACCAGCGCTGTTGATCTGTGTTGTCCGGTAGCCACCATCCAGCAATGCGGATCGCAGGTTGTCTGCGTCTTTTCCCTGAACGACGGCGAACACCAGCTTCATATGTTCTCGCTTTACACACCGGCCGCCTGGCCGAGAGAGAGTCTCGCCATCACGAGACCGAACACCTCAGTATGCACGATCGACGTCGCTGGCTGCGCGTCAATAACCCGCCAGCGCTCAGTATCTCGCATCGCCTCGGCTCGAAACCACTCACCAACGCGCTGATGAAATTCGACGCGCTCGCGATCGATCCGATTCGCGTCCCCTGCCGTCGTCCGTCGCGCCAGCCCGGCTTCAACCGGCAGGTCCAGAAGCAACGTCAGGTCAGGCCACAAACCGCCAATTGCCAACTCCTGCATTGCAAGGAGCTGGTCGATTGGCAAGCCTCTGCCAGCGCCCTGGTACGCGATTGTCGAATCGACGTAGCGGTCAGACAGAACAATCGCATCATCTGCCAGCGCCGGTCGGATCACACGCTCGACGTGCTCGGCGCGCGCTGCGGTCATCAGATACGCCTCGGTTGCCGCGCCGATGTCCAGGTCGCCGTTCAGCACAATCGCTCTCACGGCCTCGCCAAGCGCCGTTCCGCCAGGCTCGCGCGTCTGCACGACGCGGTATCCGCGCTCCCGCAAGCGATCTGCAAGCATCGCGATCTGCGTCGACTTGCCGGAACCTTCAGTGCCTTCGAATGTGACGAACAGGCTCAACCCTGGATGCCCTCGCGAAAGATCTCGACATGCCGCTGCGGCTCGCGACCGCGACTCCGTGAGCCGATATTGTAGCGGTCAGCAAGCTGGTGCTGCAGTCGGCGTATGTATGGTGCCTGCGGTCGAAGCTCAATCGGCGGCGCGCCAGTCCAGAACAGCGCGCTGATCGCATCCTCGGCCCTTTGAACATGGCCGACTCCGATCGATCACCTGGCGCGAGCGCTCGCTGGTCCGACGAGCCAGGCGCGGCGTCCGGGTTCGTTCTCCCCGCGGACGATCGCGAAACACATTCAGCATCTGGACGACGGTGTTGGATCGCAGGACGTAGATAGCGACGCCACGCGCTTCGGCATCGCGCAGCGGCTGTGGGCGCTGACGGTAATAGTTCTTCAGCGTCAGCACCATGTCCGCCTCGCGCACGTCGCGCACGATCTGAGCAGGTAACGACATCGCCGTCAGCGCCTGCTCCAGGCGGTTGCGGCTGACGCCAAACGGGAAGATCCGCACCGGTCTGGCAGCCGTGCCGCGTCCCTGCATGAGCGGGTTGGACGGCACGCCAGAATCGAGAATCTCATCAATCTCCGGCGGTGCCGGCCGCTGCACTTCCTCGGTGCGACGATGGGTGCGCGCCTCGCGGCGATGGCTGCCACTGCGCTCATCGACCGGCGGCTGCTCCTCCTCAACCACGATCTCGCCGCTTGGCAGCCGCTCACGCAGCTCGAGGCGCTGATGATGATTGCGCAGCATGGCATCGACTGCGGCCGCGACGTCGCGGACAACAGCGACCTTGTCCCGCTCCCGAATCTCCACCATCACCGTGAACGTCGGTGGCGCTTTGCGCTCCAGGATTGACTTCTGCGTGCCGCGTCGGCGAGCCTCTTCGTCACTGAGCGTGACCGACTGAATGCCACCGATCAGGTCAGAGAGTCGGATTCATCATCAGGTTTTCGAGCGGTTACCGTGCGCCGTCCCGATCAGCTGGACGCCGCGCTCAGCGATGGTGCGCGCTGCGGTACGCCTCTGCTCAGTCCCGATTTCGTCAATCACAACGACCTCAGGCATGTGATTCTCGACGGCTTCGATCATGACGTGATGCTGCATGGCTGGAGTCGGAACCTGCATGCGACGTGCACGGCCAATCGAAGGATGTGGGATGTCGCCATCTCCGGCGATCTCGTTGCTGGTGTCGACGATGACGACGCGCTTCTCCAGATCATCGGCAAGCACGCGGGCAACCTCACGCAGCATCGTTGTCTTGCCGACGCCGGGACGGCCCAGGAGCAGAATGCTCTCGCCGGACTCGACAAGGTCGCTGATGATCCCGATAGTCCCGTATACGGCGCGTCCGACGCGGCAAGTCAGGCCAACGATTGCGCCGCTCCGGTTGCGAATCGCCGAGATGCGATGCAGCGTGCGCTCGATGCCGGCTCGATTGTCTTCGCCAAAGCTACCGATGCGCGCGGTAACGCCGGCAAGATCTTCGCGTGTGATCTCATCCTCGCGCAGGAACTCGCTCCCATGCTGGAATCGCGCCTCTGGCCGCCGACCAAGGTCGAGCACGATCTCGATCAGGCCATCGTCGGGCCGCTGCGCAATGACGGCGCGTGTTTGATCGGCGATACGATCTGGAAGCGCCACCAGCAGATCATCGAGATTGTCTCTAATCGCAATCTCCTGCATCTCGGGCACGGCACGTTCTTCGACCACTGCACTCGTGTCAGGTGTAGTCAAAGGCGCTATCGCTCCATTCGCTTACCGGTTGGGTTGACGGACATTGCCGGCGCCCCGGCACAGGCTTCTGCTTGTATGTTGAAGTATGACGGAACGCCCTTCGGTACGCGCTCGCCTTCAACGACCGGGCCAGCAAATCGCTCATACACGACTGCCGGTGCTGTCGTATGCCGGACCAGCGCGACGCGTTCCGTAATGAACGCGAATCCCAGACGTTCGAGTTGCGACCCAAGGTCCAATGCGTACTCAGGTATGACGATGTCAATCTCCTCATTCTGGACACCAGCCAGAGTAAGCGATTCGGACAGGAACTGCGCTGTTACGTGCCGGACAGCCGGCTCAACCAGTAAGTCGACGCGAGCGCAGCGCTTCCCTGTCGTTATTCTGCTATATGCGACGATACCGTCGATTGTTTCAAGCACTGTTTGTATGACTTGACGTCGGCTCGGCAACAGCCGCTCCCGCGCTGTCAACTCTGGAACATCCCACGCCGCGCTGGTGAGTGCCTCAGCAAACTGCACTGGTCGCGGCGTGACATGGTGGTAAAGCTGATGGACGGACCAGACGTCACTCGCTTCCTGTTCACGGAACCCCGGCAGCGATCCTGCAACGCAGGCGACTCCGCTAGCGGTGTGTAACGTCTGATGGGTATACGTCTCAAATCCGGCAGAACGGAGACTCGCAACCGCCGGCGTGCCTTCCGGGGCAACAGCAAACACGCGCTTGGCACCGAGCGAGCCGGAGACAGCAATGCCAAACTCAAGCAACGATGCCCAAATGTCCGTTGCGACCTCAGCACTCATCGACTGTCGAGCTGACCCTGCGCTAAGCGTCACGATATCCCATCGATACGGGATCGACTGTGGACGCATCGTCAGTACGCAACACAGGTCGCCGTCGATAAACGCACCGAAGCGATGCGGCTCCTGAGCGCTTCGTCCCAGGAGCTCCCGAACATGCTGCGCGAGGCGAGGCTGCGCGTCTTCCGAGTCTGCGCTCCAGGTCAACAGGGCTACATGCTCACCGACAGCGCGGAGAGCTGGGATGTCACGTGGTGTCAGTGATCGAAATGCGAGGGCAGCCACGTTGCCGTATCCCCTCGTTCCTTCGGCGGTGTCGAAGACCGCCGCTATAGCGTCCGGCGTCCTGCGAGTGCCCGACCGAGCGTAACCTCGTCGGCATATTCCAGGTCTCCACCAACCGGCAAACCGCTGGCGGGACGGCTTATGGTGACACCTGTCGCGGCGAGCTGGCGAGCGATGTACATGGCCGTTGCGTCGCCTTCGATATTCGGATTCGTTGCCAGAATGACCTCAGTCGGATGTTCGCGCTCCACGCGCTCAACCAACTCGCGGATACGCAGCTTGTCCGGTCCGATGCCGTCGACCGGTGAAATCGCGCCGTGCAGCACATGGTACAGCCCACGGTATTCGCCAGTTCGATCCAGCGCCAGGACATCGAGCGGTTCCTCAACGACGCAGATCAGGTTCTGGTCGCGCGCTGCATCCTGGCAGACCGAACACGGATTCTGTTCGGTGATGTTGAAACATCGCGAGCAGAGGACGATGCGATCCTTGACCTCGATCACCGCTTCGGCGAGTGCGAGGGCCTGCTCTCGTGGCGCTCGGAGCAGGAAGTACGCCATTCGCGAGGCGGACTTCGGGCCGACACCCGGCAAGCGACCGAGCTCGTCGATCAGCCGCGCGACGGGTTCAACTGTAATTCGTGTCGGGCGCACCGATGAGCCTCCGTCGCAGAACAAGCGTTCAACCTAAGTATACCGATCGCCCAACGGGTCCCTGACTATTCATCATCCCAATCGTCGTCTGACACGAGGACGGTGCGACCGCGAGAGCCATCGGCGGGTCCTATGTAGCCTTCATCTTCCATCGCCTCAATCAGACGCGCGGCCCGGTTGTAGCCAATTCGCAGCCTTCGTTGGAGCATGGATGCCGAAGCAGAGCCCTGCTGCTTCACGATCGAGAGCGCCTGCTCAAACAGCGGGTCTTCGCTTGCATCGTCTGAACTCTCGGATGGAAGCTGCACCCACTCTTCCTCATACTGCATCTCAGGTGCCAGCATCACCCAGTGCCTCACGAGCGCTTGCAGCTCCTGATCGTCAACGTAGGAACCCTGCACGCGGTGTGGTTTGGCCACATCGGCCGGCATGAACAGCATGTCGCCGCGTCCGAGCAGGCGTTCCGCGCCGGGCACATCAAGGATCACGCGGCTGTCGGTCTGCGACGAAACCGCAAAGGCGATCCGTGCCGGCACGTTGGCCTTGATAAGCCCTGTCAGGACATCGACCGACGGTCGCTGCGTCGCAATCAGCAGGTGGATGCCAGTTGCCCGTGCCATCTGCGCGAGGCGAACGAGCAGCGTCTCGACCTCGTCCGGCGTGGTCATCATCAAATCTGCCAGCTCGTCGATGATGACGACCAGGTACGGCAGCTTCTCGAGCGTTGGGTCGGTCGAGCGACGCAACTCGTAGCCGTCGATGTTGCGAACGCCCAGGCGTGAGAAGGTCTGGTAGCGCCGCTCCATCTCCCTCAACACCGCCCGCAGCGCGGGAACGACCTTGTCCATCTCCGTGATGACCGGCGACTTGAGGTGCGGGATACCTTCATAGCCCGATAGCTCGACCATCTTCGGATCGATCATGATCATCTTGAGATCGTCCGGCGACTTGGTCAGCAGGAACGTGGCGATGATCCCGTTGATGCAAACACTCTTGCCCGACCCGGTCGCACCAGCGATGAGCATGTGCGGCATTCGCGTCAGGTCACCGATGATGTAGCGTCCGTTGACATCGCGACCCATTGGCAGAGGAATTTTGGCCTTGCTCTTCACGAACGTTGCCGACTCAAGGACCTCGCGCAGGCCAACCGTAGAGATACTGCCGTTCGGGATCTCCAGACCCACGCGAGCCATTCCCGGCACAGGCGCTTCGATGCGCAATGACGTCGCTGCCAGCGCGAGCGCGAGGTCGTTCTGCAGCTCGGTGATCCGTCGCACCTTCACGCCAGCACCCGGCTCCAGCGTGAAGAGCGTGACTGCCGGCCCCGGAAAGATCTCGCGAACAGACGCCTCGACCTTGAACGACGCCAGCGTCGATTCGATCCGTCGCGCCTTGGATTCAAGCTCAGGCCCATCCGGCTCGGTGCTCTCATACGTCTTCAGCAGCTCAAGCGACGGAAGCTTCCAGGCTCCGGGCCGTGCCGGGACCACATCGTCGTCCTTCTTCGCAGGCGGGTCCTTTCGGGTTACCTGTTCGGACTTCGGGCGATTGATGACTGGCTTTGGCGGTGGCACTGGTTCGAGGCGAACCGGAGTCGCTTCGGTCGCTGGTTCCGGCTCGGATACCGGATAGGTTTCGGTTTCAACGGAATCGATCGCCGTTGTCGCGTTCTCGGGCAGATCGAGTACAGGCATCGGCACACGCCGCCGAGGGCGGATTCTGCGCCAGGAATCAGCAATTTCGCGGGTGTCGTATCCGGTAACGAGGAAGACGCCGACGATGCCTATCGACAGCAAGACAAGCGCCGCACCAACCTCGCCGACAATCGCCATCAGCCCCCTGGCAACACCGAGGCCGGCATACCCACCGGCGGACTCGACCTTGCCTTCGAGATTCTGGAGCCCTAGCAGTCCGACGATGGAAACAAGTGTGACGACTCCGCCAACGATGCGGCGCGTTCGCTGCGCCGCATCGCCTGCGCGCCAGAGCTCGACGGCCACGATCGCCAGGCCAAATGGCACGATAATCGAAGCGAGACCGAGCAGCAATGCGAATCCGTCGCCGGCCAGCGACAGAACGCTCCCACCGGCGAGACCAACAATCGGAAGCGCTGTCAGGACGGCAAGCGTGAAGACGACGAACGCCAGAATCTCATCACGCAACCGAGGTGCAACTTCGATTCGCGGCACTCGCCGAGTCTCGGGCTTTTCGGACGGGGATCGTCTGGATTTGAATTCCACGATCTTGCCCGGCGAGGTGCGGTCGGACGCCGCGACCTCGTCCCCTTTCCGTTCTTTGACACTTGCTCGTGCTGCCACCGTTACTCCCTCATCCTCGATCAGTGTACGTACACTCTACGAAGAGTAGAGAGATCGGTCAAGCGCGCGTACGTACGACATCAGAATAATCGCGCCTGATTGACGGGCGGCGGGGAGCTTTCGATCTTGTCGCGATCTTCCTTCGCCTTCGCCACATACATCGGCAGTCGCTCGAAGTCAGCGAGGATCGTGGCACGCAGCGAACCCTGGTGCAGTGCGGCGGCTGGGTGGTACATCGGCACGATCACCCGCTCACCGACTCGCTTCGGCTGGCCGTGAATACGCGAGATGCGCTCGTTCGGGAACCAGCGCGACATCGAATAGCGACCGAGCGTAACGATCACCATCGGATCGATCGTCTCGATCTGCCGCTCCAGATACGGATAGCAAGCTTCGATCTCATCCGGTAGCGGGTCGCGATTGCCCGGCGGGCGGCACTTCACGACATTGGTAATGAAGACAGTTTCCCGGCTGAGATTGATCGATTCAAGCAGCTCATTCAGGAACTTTCCAGCAGCGCCGATAAACGGGAGTCCCTGTTTGTCTTCGTTATATCCCGGCGCTTCGCCGATGAACATGATCTCGGCGTCAGCAGCGCCTTGGCCGGGAACCGCGTTCGTACGCCCCCTACATAACTCACAGCGCGTACAGGTCCGCACCATTGCTGCGACTTCATCGAGAATCCTGATCTGCTCTTCGATAACTGCCATATCACCCCCCGAGCGACGCAGAAGTGTCCGTACATACTGTCGCTACACTATCGTACTCCGTCGCACCGGTATCGTCAGCCTCCTCGCCGCCTGAGCCTTCCCCGAACGGTACTGACAGATCGACCCCCAATATCTGGATGCAGCCGTCATCAACCGTTCTGTCGTCTAATGGGATGTACGCTTCGTGATTCGGAGTACGCCGCATCCACCGGGCCAGTATTGCCATCTCATCGACAGCGTGGTGATCGGGCAGGAAGCCGTCGGCGGCCAGCGTCGCGCGCTGATGGATCGGCTCAAAGCGGACGGCGAGATCCCGCGCCGTCTCGTCATCATTCACCGTGAGCGCCGCCCAGCGCCGACCGTTGAGCAGGTACCACACGGTTCGCGTTCCGGTCTCAATGCCCGGCAGCACAAGCAACGCCTGCCGATGCTGTGCCACATCATCCAGCCCACGCTGCTCGCGCGCGAGCGTTTCGACCTGCTTGATGCGGTCGCGGAGTGTGGCGGCGCGCTCAAAATCCAACGACGCGACCGTGTCTTCCAGCTTGGTGTGGAGTCGCTTGATCAGCCGACGATCGTCCCCGCGGAAGAATTCCAGCACATCATAAACATACTCACGATAGAGTTCCGGGTCTGCCTGACCGATACACGGTCCGAGACAGCGGTTCAGGCTCAGCTCCAGGCAGGGCGAGCCATATGAGCGCTTGTCCATGAACGAGCGGCGGCAGGTGCGGAGTGGCAGCGTATCGTTGACCAGCGCAACCGCCTTGCGTGCACTCGACGCTGCCCTGAATGGTCCGAAATACGTCGCTCCATCGTTGGCACGGTCGCGGGCGACCGTCACACGCGGCCACGGGTTCGACACATCGACACGCACATAGACGTACTGCTCGACATTCCGCTGGACGACATTGAACCGTGGTCGATAGCGGCGAATGAGCTGGGATTCCAGGACCAGCGCTTCCAGCTCGCAGCCGACAACTTCAACATCAATCCGCTCCAGCGTCTGAATCAGGCCGTCCATCTTGCGCGTGTAGCCAAGCGGCTGCGAATAGTACGAGGAGACGCGCTTGCGCAGGTCGCGCGCCTTGCCGACGTAGATCACCGAGCCCGCGCCATCGCGCATGATGTAGACACCCGGGGCGTGCGGGATGCCGTCCAGGTGCCCACGATCGAGAATCGAGCGGGCGCGGCCCACCGGCCGTTGAACCGGTACCGGCGCGCGCCGCTTCTGATTCATACTCGTGAGGTCGTCGAGCGACGTGAGCCCCTGTGTTCGAGCGCGCGCCAGTAGCGCACCGAATACGTCGAGCGTCGTCGAAGCATCCGCCAACGCCCGGTGCGCCTCCTTGCTCTGCACCCCGAGCGCTCGAGCGACATCTCCGAGGTTCAACCGCCGAGCCTCCGACACCAGCGTCGAGGCGAGAGCCAGCGTGTCGATGCTCTGATTGACCAGCTTGGGCAGACCTGCGCGCACCATCTCGGCATTGACGAACGCCAGGTCGAACTCAACATTGTGTCCGATGACAGGCAGGTCACCAATAATCTCGACGATCGTCGGCGCAATCGAGCGAAACTCCGGCGCACCGGCGAGCATGTGATCGTCGATGCTCGTCAGCGTGCGAATGTAATCGGGGACCTTGCGACCGGGATTCACCAGCGAAGACCAACGTAGCGGCGAACCATGCGGCGAAACCCGGATGAGCCCAACCTCGATGACGCGCTGATGGCTCGGCTTCAGCCCGGTTGTCTCCACATCCAGTACGACAAATTCATCAGGAAACGTGACAACGTCTGGTGTGGTGCGCGTTGTCCAGAGGCCATCAGGGCGCAATCGAGCCGCGGGATGCTGAGCGAGGACGTTGCGCAGCAACGGTCGCCACAACGCGGCGTTCGTCGCGTTGCCGAACACGCGGGCAATCAGCAACGTTTCATCGATTGCACCATCGTGCTCTTCAATGCAGGCAATCGCCCGATCCACCAGGTTCGGATACTCAAGACTATCCTGTTGTGGGGGGTCGGCGGGTTCGTGGTGCGAGATCATAGCTTCCCCAGAGGTGACTTGAGGTCACGACATGGGCAGTATACGATCAGAACAAGTGTACGAACAAGCCATGCTATACTGCGTCGGCGTCCAGCAATTTCGACGCCCGCTGCTGACCTTTCCGATCCCCGTGGAGAGGGCTTTGACTATGGACGATGCTCTGGCGAAACAACGCGTGGAGGAACTTCGCGCCCTCATCAATCAGTACAACCACGAGTACTACGTCCTGCAGCAGCCAAGCGTGACAGATGCCGAGTGGGACGCCCTCTTCCATGAGCTCAAGGCACTCGAAGAGGTCCATCCGGAGCTGATCACACCCGATTCACCAACCCAGCAGATTGGCGCGTTGCCGGCCGCCGGCTTCACGCCGGTACGCCACGATGTGCCGATGCTGTCACTTGGCAATGTGTTCAACCGTGACGAGCTGGAGCGCTGGGTCAGTCAGGTCTATCGCCTCTCGGGGCACGACGACCTCACCTTCGTCGTCGAGGCCAAGATCGACGGTGTCGCCAGCAGCCTGCTCTATCGCGATGGCCGCCTGCAACGCGGCTCAACACGTGGCGACGGGTTCGTCGGCGAAGACGTCACGTCCAACATGCGCACGATCCGCGACATCCCGCATGCGCTCACCGCCGCAGCGGAGATTCCGTCTACACTCGAAGCACGCGGCGAAGTGTACATGCGCCGCAGCGAGTTCGAGGCCATGAACGCCGAGCGCGTCGAGAAGGGCGAGCAGACGTTCGCCAATCCGCGCAACGCAGCGTCCGGCGCGCTGCGGCAGCTCGATTCGCGCGTCACAGCAACTCGCCCACTGCGCCTCTTTGTCTACTCCGGCGTCACCCAGGGCAACAACCTGCCGGATAGGCACTCCGATATCCTGCAACTGCTCTCTGACGCCGGGCTGACGACCAGTCCGGACTACACCATCTGCTCGACCATCGACGAGATCTGGGCGCGCTGCGAGTGGTGGTACGAGCGCCGCCCGAACCTCGACTTCGACATCGACGGCGTCGTTGTGAAAGTCGACGACACGAGGCTGTACGACGAGATTGGCACCGTGGCCCGCGAGCCGCGCTGGGCGATTGCCTACAAGTTCCCGGCCATGCAGGCGACGACTGTCCTTGAGGCGATCGAAGTCCATGTCGGACGTACCGGTAGCCTCAACCCGCTCGCCCATCTGCGACCCGTGCAGATCGGCGGGGTGACCGTCAGTCGTGCGACGCTGCATAACGAAGACGAGATCCGCCGTCTTGGCGTTCGCATCGGCGATACGGTCGTCATTCAGCGGGCCGGCGATGTCATCCCGAAGATCCTCAGCGTCGTCGAGGCGGCGCGAACCGGCGATGAGCAGGAGTTCGTCTGGCCGGATCACTGCCCCGTCTGCGGCTCCTCGATCGAGCGCGTGCCCGGCGAAGCCATGTCGTACTGCGTCAACACTTCCGGCTGCCCCGCACAGCTGCGCGAGAGTGTCGTCCATTTTGTTTCACGCGGTGCGATGGATATTGAAGGGCTCGGCAGCAAGCTGGCAGCGCGCTTCGTCGATGCCGGGCTGATCCTCTCGCTCGCTGACATCTACCGCCTGCCGTGGGAATCGATCGTCGAGATGGACGGTCTTGGCGAGAAGAGCGTCGAACGCCTCCAGCGCTCGATCGAGCTCAGCAAGCAGCAGCCTCTCGCGCGCGTCCTGTTCGCGCTCGGCATCCGCCACGTCGGCGAGCGCAATGCGCAACTGCTGGCCGAACACTTCGGCTCAGTCGCGGCGATCTCTGACGCGGAGGTCGAGGCACTCGCGAGCGTGCCCGGCGTTGGCCCGGTTGTCGCTCAGTCGATCCACGACTGGTTTGCCGAGCCGCGTAATCTGGAGCTGATCGCAGAGTTAACGGCGGCCGGTCTGACGATCGAGCAGGAACGCCCAGAACCCGCACCTGAGACGGAGTGGCAGGGACTGGCTGTCGTTCTGACCGGACGGCTGGAGACGATGCCCCGATCCGACGCTGAGGCGATCCTGAAGCGCCTCGGTGCGCGCGTGTCATCGTCGGTGTCGCGCAAGACGTCGATCGTCGTCGCCGGTGCCGAAGCGGGCAGCAAAGCCGAGAAGGCACGCGAATACGGTGTGACGATCATTGATGAGGCCGAGTTTCTGCGACGCCTCGCAGAGGCCGGTGTCGAGGTGCCGAGCGATTCTGCCTGAGGGGCATGAGGGGGACGCACTATGGCCGAGATTTCGAGACACTCCAGTGGCGACGATGATCCCAGCCAGATCGTCCGGACCATTGGCCGACTCGCACAGATGATCATCGAGTTGCGCGATGAGTACGTTGCGCACGCAAACGAAGACGTCCTCGATCAACTGGAGCGCCGTCTGGCCGAAATGTCCGATCTGCGGACGCGCCTGCGACACGCCCGCAACGATCAGACAGCCGCAGGCTAGCTGGCGGACTGACTCGACGTGGAGCCCGGCTTGGTCAACGGCACACCTGCCTGGCATTGCGGGCAGTCGTCCGCTGTCCACGTTTCGATTGACAGAGATGCGAGCGGCACGAGCGGCGGCCCGAACGAGACCGCGCCGCCCGAACGGTCCACAAGGACGGCAATGGTGCGAACATCCGCGTTCACCACATCGAGGGCCGCAAGCGTCTCGCGGATTGAGCCGCCTGTCGTCAGGATGTCATCAACCAGCAAAACGCGCGTTCCTGGCGCGATAATCGTCCCGCGCTTGAATGAGCGTTCGCTTGCGCCGTCTCGTGCGCGCTCGGCGTAAGCAGCCGGTAGGCCGAGCTGGCGACCGATCTCAAACGCCAGCAAAATGCCACCAGTCGTTGGGCCGACGACGAGATCAACATCCGTATCCGGTAGTTGCGCGATTAATTGGCGACAGGCTATTTCCGCTGCCTGTGGATTGCGCAGCAGGTCGAATTTCTCGACGTACTGATCGCTATGGCGTCCGGACGCAAGCAGGAAATGCCCGCTCTTCAACGCGCCGATTTCACGTAGCTGCCTCAGAAAGTCGTTGCTCACCCACACCCCTCCTTATCGCGCCGCTCTGACGCGTATCTACAAAACACGTACCTATCCCGCGTTCAATCAGGTTGGAAGAAAGAAGAAGACCACACCGGCCATGACATACAGGCCGAGCAGCTGGAGCGCCTCCAGCCAGTTTGATTCGCCGTCAGCGCTGATATAGGCAAAGAGGAGCGCTGACATCCCGACCACGATGATCTCCAGCGGCACGAATGTCAGGTCCATCTTGTTGCCCAGCGGATAGCTGAGCAGGACGAACAACGGCGCGACCAGCAACGCGACCTGCGTCGATGAGCCGGCAGCAATGCCCTGCGTGATGTCGGCGCGGTTCCGCGCCGCGAACAGGACGGCAGAGAAGTGCTCGGCCACGTTGCCGATGATCGGCACGAGGATGATGCCGACGAAGAACTCCGAGAGGTGCGCGCGTTCAGCAACGTGCTCAACCGTCCCAACCAGTAACTCGGCAAGGATGACAGTCGCGACGGTCGCCGCTACCAGCACGCCGATCGCAAGCCAGAGAGACCAGCCAACGCCGCCATCTTCGTCATCGTGCGCACCGACCTCGTCTTCAAGATCCTGCCGTCCCTGACTTGTCAGCGAATACACAATGTAGGCGACGTACAGCGCAATCAGGACGATTGACACGCCGAGACTCACCCGGTGAATGTCGTCAGGATGAGGATCAGCGATGGCAAATGCGGCCGGCATGAGCAGACTCGCGAGGGCAATCAGCATCATCGCTGAATTGCGCCCCGCCTCGCGAGCGTCGAAGCGCAGCACACCATGCCGCCAGCCGCCGACCAGAAAGCCCATCCCGAGGACCAGCAGCAGGTTGCCAATAATCGAGCCGGTTACCGACGCCTTCACGAGATCGAGCAGGCCGCGATTGATGGCGACGATGCCGATGATCAACTCGGCGGCATTGCCGAAGGTCGCGTTGAGGAGACCGCCCCACTTCGGTCCGACGTGCTCTGAGAGCGCCTCAGTGGCCTGACCGATCAGACCGGAGATGGGGATGATGCCAAGCGCTGCCAGTGCAAACACCAGAATCTCCGACATGCCGGCGAAGTGGGCGATGATTGCGCCGACGCCGAACACCAGCATGCCGTAGAGCCATCGTGGCATCGATCCCCCTCACGCGACGTTTAGTAGAACACGGAGATCCGCGAGCGGTAGTGTGGCAGAGGTTGGATTGTATAGGCACCCGTCGCCCGCTCCATGGCGTTGACGACTGCAGCGGCAGTGTCGATCGAGGTGATGCAGGGAATGCCTTTTTCGACCGCTGCGCGCCGAATCTGGAAGCCATCCAGCATCTCGGTTTCTGCCGGCCCCGGTGTGTTGATGACCCCCTGAACCGTGCCGTCGAGGATGACATCGAGCATGTCCGGGCGTCCTTGCCCGATGCGCTTCGTCACCATCTTCACGGGTATGCCGTTGTGCTCGATCATCGCTGCTGTGCCCTCGGTCGCGTAGAGTTGGCAGCCCATCTGTGCCAGGCGCTCGATGATCGGCAAGGTCTCGGCCTTGTCGCGGTCTGCAACACTGACGAGGATCGCCTCGTGCGACTTCAGCGCCAACCCGGAAGCCAGCATCGCCTTGTAGAACGCCGGGGCGAACTCGCGGTCAATGCCCATGGCTTCGCCGGTCGACTTCATCTCCGGGCCGAGATTCACCTCAACGCCGCGCAGCTTGGCCATCGAGAAGACTGGAGCCTTAACTGCCACGAGCGGCTGGCGCGGCCAGAGACCGCCACTGTAGCCCTGCTCGCTCAGCGATATGCCGAGCATCGCCCGCGTGGCGAGCTCGATGATCGGAACGCCGGTGGCCTTGGACAGGAACGGCACTGTGCGGCTACCACGCGGATTGACCTCGAGAACATACAGCCGACCAGCATGGATGACGTACTGAATGTTGACCAGTCCGATAACGCCGAGCTCCAGCGCAATCTTGGTCGTGTACTCGACAAGCCGCTCGACCTCGCTCGGGAACAGATTGACGCCGGGATAGACGGCGTAGGAATCCCCGGAGTGCACACCGGCACGCTCGATATGTTCCATGATGCCGGGAATCAGAACGTCGGTACCGTCGCAAATCGCGTCAACCTCGACCTCTTTGCCTTCGAGGTAGCGGTCGATCAGGATCGGGTGGCCGCTCTGGAAGTCGACGTTTGTTGCCAGGTAGCGAGCGAGATAGTCCGCCGAGTGGACGACCTCCATCGCCCGTCCGCCGAGGACGTAGGACGGTCGCACCAGCACCGGATAGCCGAGTCGGTCTGCCACATCAATCGCAGCATCCAGTGTTGTCACCGCCGTGCCCGGCGGTTGCGGGATGCCGATCCGATTCAGGAATGCCTCGAAGCGCTCACGATCTTCGGCCAGGTCGATGGTGTCGACGCTGGAGCCGAGAACGGGCACGCCGCGCTCGGTCAGCGGGCTGGCCAGGTTGATGGCCGTCTGCCCACCGAACTGCAGAATGACCGGGACGTTCGCGGGATCGCCGAAACCTTCGTGACGCAGGATCTCACCAACGGCTTCATGATCCAGCGCCTCGAAGTAGAGCCGATCGGAGGTGTCGAAGTCGGTCGACACCGTCTCGGGGTTGGAGTTGATCATGATCGCGGATGTACCAGCATTGCGCAGCGCCTGCGCGGCCTGCACGCTGCAATAGTCGAACTCGATACCTTGCCCGATACGAATCGGACCAGAGCCGATGACGACCGCCTTGGGCGTTTCCAGCGGTGGCGCTTCATCCTCTTCGTCGTAGGTGCTGTAGTAATACGGCGTCGCGGCCTCGAACTCGGCGGCGCAAGTGTCGACCATCTTGAAGACCGGCGTTATCCCGGCTTCGTAGCGCATGGACCGAACGTCCTCTTCGGCCTTGCCACCGAGCTGAGCGATCTGCGCATCGGAGAATCCGAACCGCTTGGCTTCCCAGAGGAACTGCTCGGTCAGCGGCTCGCTCGCGATGCGCTTCTCCATCTCGATGATGCGTGCCAACTCGTGGATAAACCACGGGTCGATCGCCGACAGCTCGAAGATTTCTTCCTCGCTGACGCCGCGTCGCAGCGCAGCAGTCACTGCCCAGAGACGCTCGTCGTTGGGTCGGCGGATGGCGTCGAGCAGCGTGTCCTGGCCGGACCAGGCTGCACTCTCCCAGAGCAGATCCGGCGCATCGCTCTCCAGCGACCGGGCCGCCTTCTGCATCGCAGCGGCGAACGAGCGGTCGATCGCCATGACCTCGCCGGTGGCCTTCATCTGAGTACCCAGCGAGCGGTCAGCACGGCGGAACTTGTCGAACGGCCAGCGCGGAATCTTGGTGACGATGTAGTCGAGCGCCGGCTCGAATGCCGCCGTCGTCTTTTTCGTGACCGGATTGATCAGCTCGTCCAGGCGCTTGCCGATCGCAATCTTGGCCGACATGCGCGCGATCGGATAGCCGGTCGCCTTCGAGGCCAGCGCCGACGAGCGGCTGACGCGCGGGTTCACCTCGATCACCGGGTAGGCGAAGGACTCCGGATCGAGCGCGTACTGGATGTTGCAGCCGCCTTCGATGCCCAGCCCGCTGATGATCTTGAGCGCGGAGCTGCGCAGCATCTGATATTCGTGATCGGAAAGGGTCTGGCTGGGAGCGACCACGATGCTGTCGCCGGTGTGGACACCGAGCGGATCGAAGTTCTCCATATTGCAGATCGTGATGCAGGTGTCCGCGCTGTCGCGCATGACCTCATACTCGATCTCTTTCCAGCCCGTCAGCGAACGCTCCAGCAGGATCTGGTGAATCGGACTGGCGTTGAGCCCGCTGGCGACGATGCGGTCGAGCTCTTCGGGCGTCGAGGCAACGCCGCCTCCAGTTCCGCCCAGCGTGAACGCGGGACGAATGACCAACGGCAACGGCACCTGCTTGGCGAACTCGCGAGCCTCTTCGATCGAATGCACGATAGCGCTTTCGACTGCCGGTTCGCCGATCTCTTCGAGCATTTCCTTGAAGAGCGCCCGGTCCTCGGCCCGTTTGATGGCCGAAAGCTGCGTTCCCAGCAGTTTGACCCCGTATTGATCGAGCATGCCAAGCTCGGCGACTTCGACGGCAAGGTTGAGCCCGGTCTGCCCGCCAAGCGTTGGCAGCAGGCCGTCCGGCTTCTCGCGCTGGATGATGCGCCGAATGACCTCCGGCCGGAGCGGTTCGATATAGACCGCATCGGCGACGTCTTCATCGGTCATGATGGTGGCGGGATTCGAGTTGACGAGGATCGTGCGGATCCCCTCTTCTCTCAGGGCACGGCAGGCCTGGGTTCCGGCATAGTCGAATTCGGCCGCCTGACCGATGACGATCGGTCCCGAACCGAGGACCAGAACGCTGCGAATGTCGTTGCTCACGCTGCTTTCCTTGCCCTCACCATATCCAGGAAGTCGTCGAAGAGGTTGCTGCTATCCCACGGTCCGGGCGACGCCTCGGGGTGGAATTGCACCGAGATGATCGGCAATGTCGAATGACGCAGCCCCTCGACACTTCGATCGTTGAGGTTGACCAATGCGACCTCCCACTCCGATGAAGGGGGAATCGTGGAACCGTCCACGTAGTACCCATGATTCTGCGCCGTAATCGACACCGCGCCCGTACGCAGGTCTTTGACCGGCTGGTTGCCGCCGCGATGCCCAAACTTCAGCTTCCCGGTATCGGCGCCGATCGCGCGCGCCAGCAGCTGATGGCCAAGGCAGATACCGAAGTACGGGATATCGGCCGCCAGCGTGGCATGCACGAAATCGAGCCCGCTATCGAGATTCCGCGGATCGCCGGGACCTGGAGAGACGATGACGCCATCGGGTTTCAGCGCTTCGATGTCGGAAAACGGCGTGCCGTAGGGCACGACCGAGACGACGGCGCCGCGATCGACCAGCGACTGGACGATGTTGAACTTCACCCCGCAATCGAC
>JAMLIA010000055.1 GCA_023954495.1 Thermomicrobiales bacterium
TGCGCCGAGACAGGAACATTCAACGCGAGAGAGTCGCCTCACGGCGAGGACAGGCCGGGTCCTGTCCGTACGGAATGTTTGCACGCCTATCCCTCACCAAACCTCTTCATAGACCCGGCAGCCACTCTCCCGTACACAGGACACCCCCTCTCCCAGCATTGGGCGGGAGCCATCGCCCAAGGGGCACCCGGGCAGCGGCCGGGGGGTGAGAGCCGCCGCCGCCACCCTACCTCACCACGAAATTGATCAACCGCCCGGCCACGTAGATCTCTTTGACAACAGTCTTCCCGGACAGGTACTCGGCGATGCGCTCGTTGGCGCGGGCTGCGTCGAGGGCGTCAGGCTGGCTGACATCGGGTGCCAGGCTGACGTGACCACGGACCTTGCCGTTCACCTGCACGGCGACTTCGATCGTGTCCTCGGCAGCGAGTGCCTCGTCCCACTCGGGCCACGACTGCGTATGCACCGAAAACGGCTTGCCCAGTTGGTGCCACAGCTCTTCGCTGATGTATGGTGCACCCGGTGCCAGCAGCAGCGGCAGCGTGTCGATCGCCTCTCGCCAGGCGCTGGTGTGCGCGACCTCGGTGTCCTTCTGGCGCATCAGCTCGTTCACGAACTCCATCAGGTGCGCGACCATCGTGTTGAACGAGAACGTCTCCATGTCGCGGGAGACGTCGCGGATCGTCTGATGCGTGACGCGGCGCAGGGCGCGGGTTGCGTCATCTTCGCGATCCTCGACCGGGTTGCCGGCCGTCTCGGTAACAACCGCCCAGGCACGATCCAGGAAGCGTTGCGGACCGGAGACACCGCGTGAATTCCACGGGCCACCCAGGTGCCACGGCCCAAGAAACATCAGGAACAGCCGGACGGTATCTGCGCCCAGCTCATCGACCAGCTCATCTGGATCAACGACGTTTCCGCGGCTCTTGGACATCTTCTGCGAATCCTCGCCGAGGATGATGCCCTGGTTGAACAGCCGCCGGAACGGCTCGTCGATTTCGACGAGACCCATGTCACGCATCGCCTTGGTGAAAAAGCGCGCGTACAGCAGGTGCATCGTCATGTGCTCAACGCCGCCGGTGTACTGATCGAGCGGGGTCCAACGACGAACCAGATCGACATCAATCGGGCCATCGTCCTTGTGCGGAGTCAGGTAGCGGTACCAATACCAGGACGAGTCCATGAAGGTATCCATCGTGTCGGTCTCACGCCGTCCCGGCCCGCCACAGGATGGGCAGATCGTGTTGATAAAGCGCTCGTCCGACTTCAGCGGCGACTCGCCCGTTGGGCTGAACTGCGAGTCGTCCGGCAGGACGACCGGCAGATCCTCCTCTGGCACCGGCACGACGCCGCACTGATCGCAGTAAACAATCGGGATCGGCGTGCCCCAATAGCGCTGGCGCGAGATCAGCCAGTCGCGCATCCGGAAGGTCACCTCGCGAGAACCGAGTTCGCGCTCCTCCAGCCATTCAATCGTCGTCGCAATCGCTGTCTCAGCAGGCGTACCAGTCAGGTCGCCCGAGTTCACCATCTCGCCGATGTGACTATGAAACGTCACCTCCGGCTCAGCGACAAAGAACGGCTCATTGTGCAGGATCCCCATCGCTGTCTGCCCGACCCCTGTGCGCTGAACAATCTCGTGGTCGGCAGCGACGCTGCCCAGCTCAATCGATTTGTCGGCAAAGATGACGCCATTCCGCGCACCAGCATAGGCGACCCAGTGTCCAGGGCTCAGCGAAGAGCGAACCATTGCAGAGAAAGTATCGACCTGACGGCCACCGAGTGAGATGTGGAACTCACCATCAGCTTCGGTCGCCGTCATTGCCATGGTTCCAAGCGCGTGCTGGAAATTGGCGCGGTCATTCACGGCGTCGAACGGCACAACTGCTCGTACCTGACCATCCGGGCGGCGAATGACCGGGATAATCGGTAAACCGAATTTCAGCGCGAAGGCAAAGTCGCGCTCGTCATGGGCCGGAACAGCCATGATCGCGCCGGTGCCGTAGGTAATCAGGACATAGTCAGCGATCCAGACCGGCACGCGCTCGCCGTTGACTGGATTGATCGCGTAGCCACCGGTGAAGACGCCCGTCTTCTCCTTCTCAGTGGACTGCCGGGCGATCTCCGATTCACGGGCTGTCTGCTGCCGGTAAGCGTCGACCGCTTCGCGTTGCACGTCGGTCGTCAGCGAATCAACGAGCGGGTGTTCGGGAGCCAGGACCATGAAAGTCGCGCCCCACAGTGTATCGGGCCGGGTGGTGAAGACTTCGATCGGGTCGCCGTGCTCGGTGGTGAACGTTACCCGCGCACCCTCAGAGCGACCGATCCAGTTGCGCTGCATGATCTTGCCGCTCTCGGGCCACTCGACGTCGGGGTATTCCAGCAGCTCATCGGCGTACTTCGTGATGCGGAAGAACCACTGCTCCATCTGCCGCTGATAGACCTCGGCACCGCAGCGCTCGCAGCGTCCGTCGATCACCTGCTCGTTGGCCAGCACCGTCTGGTCATTCGGGCACCACCAGACGTTCTGCTTCTTCCGGTAGGCCAGGTCCTGCTCCAGGAACTTCAGGAAGAACCACTGGTTCCACTTGTAGTACTCCGGCAGGCAGGTAACGACTTCGGCGTCCCAGTCGAACATCGCACCCATATTGCGCATCTGGCGACGCATGTTCTCGATGTTGGACAGGGTCCACTTGGTCGGGTGAATGTTGCGCTTGATCGCGGCGTTCTCAGCCGGCAGGCCAAAGGCGTCGAAACCCATCGGGAAGAGGACGTTGTAGCCCTGCATGCGTCGGTAGCGCGCGGCGGTGTCTGACGGGGTCATCGCGTACCAGTGGCCGATGTGCAGATCACCGCTGGGGTATGGATACATCGTCACCGCGTACCACTTCGGTCGGGAGTCGTCCTCCAGGTCGGTGCGGTACAGCCCGGCATCTTCCCACGCCTCGCGCCACTTTGCCTCTACTGCCGCGTGGTCGTACCTGCTGTGCCGTGTGCGCTGGGTTTGCTCAGTCTCGCCTTGTGTCGTGCTCACGATGGTGTCCTTTCTCGGTCGGCTATCGGGTGCAAAAGAAGCAGCAACGCCGCACAAGCGGGATGCTCGCGCGGCGTCGCAAGGGAGCCATCACGCCACGCCCGGCGGACGGTCAGCATGGCGACGTCAGTCACCGCTGCGATGTCGTTGTATTGCCTGATTTCGGGCATCCCGTCGCCCCGCCTCCCAGAACCACGTCGTCCTGCCGACAGCGAGAAAAACAACGAGCCTTCCGTCCGGTCAGGGACGAAAGGCTCGGCTTCCGCGGTACCACCCTGCTTGGCCAGTCCCGCGTCATCCATGTGGTGGAGCTGCGGGGACTCGAACCCCGTACCTCAACACTGCCAGTGTTGCGCTCTCCCGGATGAGCTACAGCCCCATGATGATATGAGTGAGGCTGGCCCGCTTGGTGGCCTGCTAACGGAGGCTATCCGGCGGACGCTACTGCGGTTGCATTCACGTCCACGGCTCCCGGGCGAGTTCGACCATCTTGCCACCTCACACCACCGGCGGCTCGCTGCGTTCGGTCTACTACTCCCGATCGACGCCATGCTATTGCCGCGGTTGCCCGCGAACCGGCTAATCATACCCGTCACTCCAACGACCGTCAATCTGCGCCGATCGTGGAAACGGACTGGAACATGGTACAGTCCGCGCGCAGGAAAGGATCCACGATATGGTTGATCTTCCGCGCACCGGCGACCAGATCTCGACCATTGGTGAACGTGTCATCGCCCGCCTGGAAAGCACCAACGTGGCGCGCGAGCGTGCGCTGGCCGAGACGCGCCAGATCGTGCGTATGAGTGCGAACGCCATCCGCGCCGTCCACCGCAACAACTTCGACGAAGCCCGCGAGCTGCTGACGAAAGCGCGCGCGATGCAGGACGCGCTGGCCGCCGATCTCGTTGACGCGCCGAACATCTACTGGTCCGGCTACGTGCAGGACGCGCAGAAGGAGCTGGCCGAAGCGAATATCGTCCTCGGCATCATTTCCGGCAGCGGCGTTCCCGCGCCGGAAGATCTCAATGTCGAAGACGCGGTCTACCTGAACGGCCTCGCCGAAGCGGCCAGCGAGCTGCGTCGCTACATCCTTGACGCGCTGCGACGCGGGAAGCCGGAGCAGACCGAGGCGCTCCTCCAGACGATGGACGATGTCTACGGGCTGCTGGTCAGTGTCGACTATCCCGACGCTGTGACTGGTGGTTTGCGCCGAACGACCGACATGCTGCGGGGTGTGCTGGAGCGCACGCGCGGCGATCTGACGATCTCGATGCAGCAGCGCGACCTGCTGGCAGCGCTCAACCGCGCCGGGCAATAGCGCCATCTGGTCGGTTCGTAGCTCCAGTTCGGGTTATCCTTGCCGGGCGACTGTTGCCCATCATTCCAGCACGCTTGCCTGTACTACTGATGAGCTTTGCGCCGGTATTGCGCTTCCGCCCTGCCCATCCGGCCGATGATCTGGAGAACCGTCATGACCCGGGGATACATCCGAACGCTGGCGCTCGTCGGTGTCCTGCTGTTCTCACTCACCGCTGCTGCGCTGCCATCCGCTGCGAGCGCGCAGGACACCTATGCCATCCACTTCCCCTGGGTGCCAAACAACGACGCGATTTCAGGGCTCGGGTCGTGGTCGGCGGTGGTCGCGTTCCATAACGTCAGCGACACTCCGTGCGCGCTCTCCGTCTTCGTCGTCCAGGGCGGTACCTGGACGCGGACGGCGCAGCTCTCATTGAATGCGGCATCAACCCGCACCATTGGCGCGTCGTCGCTCGGCGTGCCGAAGCCGGGCTCACCAATGCGGCTTGAGGCGGCCTGCCAGATTGCCGCCAGCATCAAGACATTCTCGCCACCGACGGCCTCGTCGCCATGGTCGGATGGCACGGACATCGTCTCCGGCTATACCGGACTGACCGGCACCGACATCGCCGCCTCACGGCACGGAGCGGATGCTGGTTGGGTCCTGCCACTCGTCCAGACGAACAGCGGCTGGAATACGCTCATCACCGTCGCGAACCTCGGGGACACGTCGGCAGACACATCGCTCAAACTGTACGCCTTCGATAACGCCAACGGGCCGGGCGGCGCAGAGATGACCTTCTCGCGATCATTGGCGCCAGGCGAGGCGTGGACGCTGAATGCCGAGCAGGTGCTGAGTCGTGTCGGCTGGATCGGGTTCGCCCGGCTTACCAGCAACGGCGACCTCGGCGTCATCGCCCGTCGCATCAAGCCATCATCCAATATGGCCATGACCAACGTCGGGATCGCCACCAGCAGCCTGGCTCAGGGCAGCTACCGCACGGCTGCACCGCTGCTGTTCAACGCCTACAATGGCTGGAACACCGGCATTACGCTGGCCAATCCCTCGGCGGTACCGGCGACAGTCACGGTCGAATACATGGCCGCCGACGGTGGCTATGTGACTGACACGCAGCTCGTCGTGCCGCCCAGCGCCATGCAGTACATCTACACACCGTCCGATGTCAGTAACGCCGGATTCGTCGGTAGCGCGAACATCACCAGCAATGTGCCGATCATCTCGTCGGTCGATGAAGTGAAGTACGAGACAACCGAGGGGCTGTCCTACACGACCACCGGCGCACGCAACAAGGAGCTTGCCATCCCGCTGCTGTTCCGCGAAGGCCCCCAGAAGGGCAAGTCCGACAACTCCGGCATCAGCATCAGCAATCTCGATCCGCTCTCCAGCACAACCGTGCAGATCGAGCTCCTGTCAATCTATGGCGTCGATCTGCTGGAAGCGCCGGTTGAACTCATCATTCCGCCGGGCGGTGTCGGCGTCATCTATCTGCCATTCATCGACGCCATCGCGCCGGGCACCGTCGTCACCGCGCGCCTCTCCGCTTCGAATTCGGTCGGCATCGTCGCCATCTCGAACGACATCAATTACGCCGTGGCCGGTGACGGCTCAACGGTGTTCAGTGCGACCGGTTCTGCCGGTGTCTATATCGCAGGAGGGGCAGGGCAGTGACCACAGACGAATCACGTACGGGCGCGTTCACCGACATCGTTGATGCGCTGAACGCGGGCGACCTCGCAGCCGTTTTCCGGCTGATCGAGCAGGAGTTGGGCAGCAGCCCTGATCAGGGACGCCGCTATGCCCTGCACCTGATGCGTGCACGGCTGCGCTTTGTGGCCGACGACGCCGGGCTCGTCTTCCCGGATCTCGATGCGGCGCTCCAGTTGGCTTCGTCCGCCGAGGAGCAGGCCGCCGTCCTGCAGGTGCGCGCCGAAGTGGCCGAGGCGCTCGGCGACACCGACATGGCGCGCAATGACATCGAACGGCTGCTCGACACCGTCACCAACCCAACCGATCGAGCCGCGGCTGAGCAGGTCCTCGGCCGGATCGAGCGCGACAACGGCGACATCCTGCGTGCTGTCGAACTGCTGGAGGATGTCCATCGGCGACTCATCGACCTCGGGGCCGGTCAGGAGCGTGTCTCGGAAGCGACGCTCGACTTGGCAATGGCACTCCGGCTGGCGGGCCGCGCCCAGGAGTCGATCGCGCTGTTGCACAGCGTCGCGGCGACCGCCGTGCCAGCTCTCGCCGCCCGCGTCATGCTGCAGATCGGCACCAGCGCCGCATTCGCCGGCGACTACGATGCGGCGATTGATGCCTACGATCGCGCACTCGCCCAACTGCCGGACGGCGAAGATCGTGCCGTCGCGCGCTATAACCGCGCGGTCGCGCTACGCGAAATCGGGCGGCTGGAGGATGCACGCGAGGACCTGCGTCGCGGTCTGATTGACAACGCGAGCGCCAACGAGCGCACCGAGTTCGACCTGCTCCTGCTGCTCGGTATCGTCGAGCGTGAACGCGACGACCAGCAACGCTCGCTCGACACGCTCGGCGAGGCTGCCGCGCTGATGCCCGACGGCGACCCGCACGGTCGCGCGCGTCTGGAGATCGGCACAACCCTCGCGCTCACCGGTCTGGTCGGGCTGGCGATCGACGAGTTCAGTGCCGCTGCGCATCTCTGCGCCGATCCCGACGATCGCGCACGCGCCTGGCGAGGGCGCGCCGCCGCGCGGCAGGAACTCGGCCTGAACGACCTGGCGCTGGACGACTACGCCCGCGCGGCGCAGGAGGCAACCGATCCGGATGAGCGCGCACGCGGCCACCTGACGCGCGCGATGATGCTCTCATCCCTTGATCGCCGCGCCGATGCCCTGGCCGCCAGCGATGCCGCCGCCGAATCCGCCCACGACCCGGCAGTGCTGCGGCAGGTGCTGGTCCAGCGCGGCGCGCTCCGCTCGGCCACCGGCGACCTGGACGGCGCGATCGCCGATCTGGAGCTCGGCCGCCAACTGGCGACGCAGGCCGGAGATGCCGATCTCGCCGCGCGGGTCGCGGTCGACCTCGGCGCGATTCACGCCGCCATTGGTCAGGAAGATGAGGCGATCGCGCTCTTCCAGAGTGGCGCGAGCGAGACGGCCGACTATCACGTCGCCTACACGGCGCAGATGCACCTGGGCAGTATCCACGTCTCCCGCCGCGAGCCACTGCAGGCGCTCACCGCATTCGACCGCGCAGCAGCAGCAGCACAGGACGACCGCGAAGCCCGCGCACGGGCGTTCCTCGCTCACGCCGGAGCAGCCCAACGCTTCCACCGCTACGCCACAGCCGAGCAGGACTACGCCCGTGTCGTCACGCTCCAGCCCAGCCATCAGGCGCTCGACCAGGCGACGATCGGGCAGAACACGATCTCGAATCATCTGGATGGTCTGCGCCAGGTTCGGCAGGAGCTGACCGCGCTGATGCGTGCGCCCGAGGAGCCGAGCTTCCGCGCCGGCCCGATGCTGCAGCGCGGCGTCATCGCCATGCAGCTTGGTGATCTGGAGGCCGCCGAGGTCGACTTCACCCGCGCCGCCCGTCTCTACCAGACTCTGCCCGACCGCGCTCTCGCCGAAGCACATCTGGCGCTGCTGGCCGCCCATCGCGGTCAGTGCGACACCGCAGCCACACACCTGTCGACCGCCGTCGACCTCGACCCAGTTCGCGCCTTCGCCGACCAGCTTGTGGCTGAGGCGGACTGGAATAACTGTCCGGGTGTCTGGGATAGCACCGTTGGGTCGAACGCCAGCTGACCACCCCGGTGGTGTCGTGTCATTGAGTAGTCGACCGCGGTGTTTCTGTCAGGCAAGCCGCCTCCGGAACCTTCGTAGGGGCAGTGCCCCGGCCTGTCCGTCGCGGAGTGCCAACGTCCAAGGCGCACCCAGGCATTGGCGATATTCCTGCGCTGCTGCCATGGCGCTACTTAGCGCGAGCAGCAATGCCCATTGCCGCCACGACGCTCGCTTCCGCTTGTCATCGTGATCGATTGGCGAGGGAGTGATCGCCTCACGGCGAGGACAAGCCGAGGCATGTCCTACGAAGGTATCTATAGCGGCTTGCTCGCGTGACAAATTCATTGCGACCGACTATTGAGTGCGTTGTCTATGTCAAGTTGTCCGAACGGCAGCAGACCATTTGTCCTGTCATTCCGAGCCTCAGCGACGAATCTCCCACCCGTTCGACGCCTTCCAGTGCAGGAAAGATTTCTCGGCTGCGCGGGTGCCATCCGGGCGTGACATGGCAGGCTTCGGGCTGGCTGTCGCACTGGACTGCTCGGTCCTGCGTGAGGTGTCTCGCCGCTCTGTACTCAGCTCAGCAGCTCCGCGACGCGCTGACGCAGGATGCGCTCGGCGTCGGCGACGATAGCGCGGACGATGTCACCGGCTGGCTCGGCTGTCGCGATCAGGCCGACCGCGACACCAGCACTGACATCGACGACATCAGGATCGTTGCGCTGTGAGGCGTCCTCCAGCTCGCGACGCAAGTCCGAGCGCCGGGCGGCGATCTCATCCGTCCGGCCATCCCAGGTTGTGTTGAACGGGTTGCGCAGGACGCGGTCTGCGATGCCTTCAGGGAACGTCGCGCCACGCACCTGGTCGTAGACGTTCGTCCGCATGGTGTCATCAGCGGACGCCGCCAGCACTGCCTGCTGCTCGCGTTCTCCACCGGCCCACTCCTTGCTGGCGACGAAGCGCGTTCCCAGCCAGCAGCCGGTCGCGCCCAGCAGCAGCGCGGCGGCGAGGCCGCGACCATCGCCGATGCCACCGGCTGCGACGACCGGGATGTCTCCGACGGCATCAACGACAGCCGGCAACAGCGCCAGCGATCCAGCCGTGCCGGTGTGCCCGCCGGCCTCAGTGCCCTGCGCAATGACGACATCCACCCCGGCCTGAGCCGCGCGCGTCGCCTGGGCAACAGTCTGGACCTGCGTAAAGATGAGCACACCACGCGCGTGGGCAGGCTCGACCCAGGGGGTTGGGTCGGCAAATGAGTGGTTGATCGCAACCACGCGCTCATCCAGCGCGACCTGCACGAGGTCATCGACACCCGGGAATGACGAAATGAAGCCGACGCCGAACGGGCGATCGGTCATCGCGCGCACGGCGCGGATCTGCTCGCGAAGCCAGTCCGCCCCACCGGCGCTCGTGCCGCCAAGCATGCCGAAGCCACCGGCCTGCGACACGGCGGCGGCGAGATCAGCAGTGGCCGTACCGCTCATCGGCGCGTTCAGCACTGGATAGTCGATACCCAGCAGAGCATTCAATCGTGTCGACAGCATGTATGTCTCCCTCATCTGCCGCAGATTCACCTATTCGCAGCACTCAGACGCAGCATCGCGGCGATACCAACCGCCGGGCCGAATCCCAGCAACGCGAACGCCCACCGCCAGCCAACGATGTCACGCGCGAACGGGATCAGCCAGATCGTCGTCACAGTCAGCGCAAATCCGACCGCGAGCTGGAGTGTCAGCGCCGTGCCAACAAAACGCTGGTCGGCGTGCTCGGTGACGAGCGCAGAGAACTGCGCCGAATCCGCTACGACAGCGAAGCCCCAGATCAGGCCGACGCCGAAGATGAGCGGCAGCGGCGCATGAACGAGGAACCCGATGATGAGCGCGCACGCACCGGAAACCGCCAGCGAGTAGTTGATGATGAGCGGTCTCTGCCAGCGATCGGCGATCAGACCGACGACGATGCAGCCGACCGCACCGACGCCGATGACGGCAAACGTCATCAGCGATGCCGATCGTCCCGGATCGCTCCAACCGCGCTCGTTGAGGACGGCGAGGATGAAGGCCGAGAACCACGCCCACATCGCATACAGCTCCCACATGTGTCCGAAGTAGCCAAGTGATGCCAGACGCACGCCGCGATTGGCGATCGTCGCGCGGATCTGGCGTGGATCGAAGACGCCGCGTGGGAACGGATACGGGCCTTCCGGTATGAGCGCGGCCAGCGCGCCGCCGATGAGCGTCAGCGCGGAGGTCAACGCAACAACGAGATGCCAATCAACCCCGCCGATCCCATTGATGAGATGCGGCGTCGCCGAACCGAGGGTGACTGCGGCGGTAATCGCGCCGAGTGCGGCACCGCGGCCGGAGCGATACCAGGTCGCCAGTGCCTTGAGCGCCGGTGGGTACACACCGGCCAGCCCGATGCCAGTCACGAAGCGCAGTGGCACGGCCAACGCGGGACCGTCCGCCAGCAACAGCACGGCGTTGGCCGTGGCTGCGAGGAATGCGCCATACAGCATCAGTCGCTGCGGCGGCACGATGTCCGGCAGGTTGAAAGCGGCAGCTATGAGCGACCCGACCACGAACCCAAGCTGGACGGCGATAGTCAGCAACGAGCCGGTCAGATCTGACACACCCCACTCGGTACGCAGTTGCGGTAGAACCGCCGTGGCTGAGAACCATGTCGTCATCCCTAACAGCAGGGCACAGGAAATCGCTGCCAACGCCAACCCTGGTCTGGTGGGACGCGGAGTAAGAACCGGGACGGTGGTCGACACGCTGGTGCTCCGTCGCATCGAACTGCAGGATCAGGGTGCAGAGCCGGGGCGTTACCAAAACGGGACTGCACACAGCATACTGCGTTGACCGCTCCATTGAACCGCGCTGCACCGAGCACCCAAACTGGCGCGAGCGAAGATGTCCTCAACGTCGCACCAACGAGCCGATCCGTTTCGCGCGCTAGATATATCGCTCCAGCTTCTTCTTCGTGACCGTCTCATCGCTATCGACCAGGCGCTTCTGCTTGTCGCTATTGGTCGGCAGCCCGTTCGGCAGGATCACGTCCCTGAAATGCTTGCCCTCCTCCAGGAACAGGTGCGGCTGGTCACGGAAATCCGGATCGTCCTTGAAATCAATCAGGTAGAACTCACCCTTCGAGAAGGTCTTCTGCTTCTTGTGATCGCTGTCAGATTTGACCAGCAGTGGACTCTGCTGGCCCTCGACCCAGGCAAACCAGTCATCACCATTCAACACCAGAATGCGGTTGTCCTTGGTCGTCTCAAACAGCTCGTAGTCACCGTGCATCTGAACCTTCGCGCTCATGAGCGCCTCCTTTCAGTGTGCGCAGACCCTTCGTGGGTCTGCTTCAAACCCGGCAACACACGTGCCAACACCTCGTGACAAGCGTCACAAAACGGGCTACTCTGTCGGAGCCGCTCGGCGGTGGTGGCCGATGCGGATGCACGATTTGAAGTAGATGGTGGGGCAGATGACCGCACAACAGGGTGAGCGCCAGATCGATGTCTCGCGCTTCCACACGTTCGACGAGCTGACGAGCCTGCTGCAGGGCCTCGTCGCGTCATACCCGAAGCTGGCGACGCTGGAATCGATCGGCCAGTCGCACGAGGGCCGCGACATCTGGCTGGTCACGATCACAAACCAGGAGACCGGCGCGGCGGACGACAAGCCGGCCATGTACATCGACGGCAACATCCACGCCGGCGAAGTCACCGGCTGCAATGTCGCGCTGTACACTGCCGAAATGCTGCTGAGCGGTTACGGTAGCGACGCCGACATCACCGAGCTTCTCGACACGCGCACGTTCTACATCGCGCCGCGCGTCCAGCCGGACGGTGCGGAGCTGTATCTCACGACGCCGTACACGCTGCGCTCGTCGGTGCGCGAGTGGCCGGGCGGCGATCCCGACGATGGCCTGACGCCGGAGGACATCAACGACGACGGGCTGATCCTGCAGATGCGCGTCAAGGACCCGAAGGGCGAGTGGCGCGTCTCCGAGCACGACGACCGCCTGATGGTGAAGCGCCAGCCGGACGAGCTGACCGGCGATTTCTACCGCCTCTACACCGAGGGTCTGCTGAACGACTACGTCCGTGGCCCGATCAAGCTGGCACGCCCCAAGTGGGGGCTGGATCAGAACCGCAACTGGCCGTCAAACTGGACGACGCTGCAACGCGGTGGTGGACCGTTCCCGCTCTCCGAGCCGGAGACGCGCGCCGTGGCGCAGTTCGTCGAGTCGCATCGCAACATCGTCATTCTGCAGAACTACCACACGATGGGCGGCGTGCTGCTGCGCTCCCCATGCGCCGTCGGCGATAGCGCCATTCCGCCGCGCGACATGGAGACGTACCAGAAGATGGGCCAGATCGGCGAGCGCATCACCGGCTATCCCTGCACGCCGGTCTACGACGCGTTCCCCGAGCTGGACGACCGCGGGCGACGCAATACATCCGGCGGCTTCATCGAGTGGACTTACGATCACCTCGGCATCTTCTCCTTCGCCACTGAGCTGTGGGACCTGCAATCCCGCGCCGGCATCGAGAAGCCGGCCAAGGACCCGATGCGCGTCGTCCGCGAGCAGACCGAGGACGACGGCCTGAAGCTGCTGAAGTTCAACGACGAGCAGCTCGGCGGTCGGTGCTTCGTGCGCTGGAGCGAGTTCGAGCACCCGCAGCTGGGCATCGTCGAGATCGGCGGCTGGAAGCTGAAGGAAGTCCGCCAGAACGCGCCGTCCGAATTCCTGCTGGATGAGTGCGAGCGCAACGCCGCGTTCTCAGTCCGCCAGGCGGCGATGACACCCAAGCTGGCGATTCAGGACGTCGAGGTCGAGAAGATCGCCGACGATGCGTTCGTCATCCGCGCGCTCGTCGTCAACGAGGGCTACCTGCCGTCGTACGGCAGCGAAATGGCTCAGCGAGCCGGAATCGCCAAGCCGGTTGAGGTGCAGATCGAGGGTGCCGAGCCGATCATCGGCAAGAAGAAGCAGGTCATCGGCCACCTGCAGGGCCGTAGCGCCGCTCGCGGCATGATGTTCGCCTTCGGTGCCGGCAAGGTCGAGAACGAACGGCTGCTCGAGTGGCTCGTCCGCGGCACCGGCGAAGTGACGATCACCGCCACGTCGCAGAAGGGCGGCACTGTCCGGGAGACGGTTTCGCTGGCCTGATCGCCAACTGACGCAGCAGACGCGCCCCGCTGTCACGCACCGCCGTGAGCGGGGCGCGCGTTTGCCAGCATCCGCAGCGTGATCGATTCGAGCTCGGCGTAGCTGACGTCCTTGTGCAGGCAGTGGTCGACAACCGCCGCCATCGCGGGCGACAGGTGCTCCGGGTAGAGGCAGAGCAGTACGATCGCTGCGCGCGGAGACGCGGCGCGCAGAGCGCGAACGACATCGACCGCATCAGGTGTGCGGGGCGCATCGAGGTAGATGATCGCCGGGCTCTCCGCGCGAGCGATCGGCAGGGCGTCTGTCGCTGATCCGGCAGTCCAGACCGGACCAACACCGGGAATGTCGTCAATCAGCATCCCCAGCGCCTCGCGGCAATCTTCGTCGGCATCAATCAGTAGCACCGGTGCCGGTGCGGATTTGGTGATGACGATGCATGGCTCGTCTCCAACGGCCAGGTAGTGTCGTGCAATGCGGTAGTTCATCGTCATCATGGGCCATCCGTTCGTGATCTGGCGACATCGTTGTCGCCTGCTGGCGCTTCATCGCGTCGGTACACCGTCGTACCATGCACTCAGGTTAGCGGAGGGCCGCGCGGCGGGCATCGGTGAAACGGTCGGATACATAATGTTCGTTCGGACAGTCCAACAGGACAGGTAGGGCAGTGCAGGACACGCCACACAGCAACGAAGTGAGCCGCCTACTCGCTGAAGGCGGGCCAATCGACGACTGGCCGATGCGCGAGGATGCCGCGCTTTTCGCCTATCAGCAGACGTTTCAGCGCCACACCACAGCAGACTGGGCACTGATCGAAGGGGCGCAGGGCGAGTCTCTACAGCTGCTGGTCGAGCGCGTGCCGGCCGAGATCGGCTGTCAGGTCATCCTCGGGATGACCGCACTCCACACGCTCGATGCCGACCAGTCGGCAAAGATCCTCGCGATCGCGATGAACGAGCTGCGGCCCGGCTACGCCTGGACGATCCTCGTCGCCATCGCCGACGCCTTCGCCGATGCTGAGACGAGCAGTTTGGATCTCCGGGCAGCGAACGTGGATCGCGAGCTGCAGCGCACGCTGCGTCGGCTCACGTCGCTCGATCTGCCCGAGGCCGACCACAGCGCGCTGCAGCGCATCCAGACGATCGTCGGGAAATAGAACACCGCCCCGCCCGGGGTCACCGGGCGGGGCGGTACAATGTCGCGTTGCTACTTACTCGGCTGCTGGTACTGCAACAGGATCTCGAAGACACGCGATGGCGTCGTCAGCGTGAACCCGGTGGCATTGGCCGGCGTGTCGAAGATCGCAGCCGTCTGCTGCTCCTCGCCCGGCTGCACCAGCGCAGACATGTCGATGCCCTTGTCGTAGGTGAGTGATTCGCGCGTGGCATCTGTCGCCAGGAAGTACGAATCACCCTGGATGTCGACAACCACCAGCCCGTCATATGGGAACGCGCGCGCCTCGGCGGTGGTGTTCTTGATGGTCAGCTGGAGATAGAGGAACATGCCGTCGGCGGTGCTGTCGCCAACGCGCTTGAACAGATCGTAGCCGGTGATCGTTAGATCCCAGCCCTCGGTCTGGATCGTGTCGCCGATGCCCGGCTTCGGCTCGGGAATCGCCGTCGGCGTCGCTGCCGGGACCACGACGGTCTGCGTCGGAGCCAGCGTTGGCGTCGGCCGTGGCGTTGATTCGCGGGTCGCGGTCGCCGCAGCAACTTGCGGTTCCGATGTTCCAGCCGCCCCGGCCGAGATCGCCGTATCCGCCGAATCGTCCGGCGAACCGCAAGCCGCCAGCAGTAGCCCGACCATCATCAACGCCACGATCGCGAGCACCCCGGATCGTTTCGTCGGAGCTTCCATCACTCTCGTCACTCTCCCACCGCTGCCCGCCTCTGCCAGATTGGCACGATTCGGCGAGCGATCTGCGTCCGTACAAACGGGTGGCATCCTGCGCGAACCCCCGACTTTCGCGTCCTGACGCCGAAGACAGCGACCGACTGGCTGCCGATCGCGCCACAGGAATGATCTCGGACTGTGACTCGTTGACAAAGATTGTCAACATGCGAAAGAGATCATTCGCGTTAGCCAGACAATACACTGTGGGAGATGCCGAAGTCAACCGCGAACGAACGCAGGTTGCGCGTCCATATGCGGAAACTGGTGCAAGCCTCGTCAGATTCTCGTGACAGGTTTGAGATAACTAGTTAGCAAGAGTTGCGTAGCACGCAAGTCGCACGCGATCGCCAACGACGGCAGATTCGCCCGGTTCGAGGGTATCTGGCGTGAACGAGATGGCGTTGACACCGACCGCCTTGACCGCCACACGCGGGTCGCCATCCCAGAGCATTGCGACGACCGCATCGCGCCGTGCAGCGTCCTCCGGGCCGGTGAATGTCACCCGGCAGCGTGGCATCGGCTGACCAGCCTCGTTGGGAAACTCGCGCTCGACGATGATGCCCGGCACGTCCGCGAGCGTCGCGATCCAACTCGCGACGTCAGCCTCGAAACCGGCGACGCGCGCCTCATGATCGAGCACGAGATAGCTGGTGACGGCGGCGAGGAGCCCGGCCCTCTCCTCCTTGCCGACCTTCATGCCGCGCGCCAGCCGTGGGTTCGGCGACCCATGACGCCGGATCGCCTGGATGAGGTCGGGGCGACCAACGACGAGCCCGCTCGCCTGCGGGCCGCGCAGGTCCTTGCCACCACTGAAGATGACCAGGTCCGCGCCGAGGTCGCGGCTGAAGTGCCAGAAGTTCGAGGCCGGCGGCAGCTGCGCAGCGGCATCGACGATCACCGGCACGCCACGCGCGTGGGCGGTCTCGACGACCTCCTCCAGCGGCAGAGCCCCCTCGCTGAGGTGCGACCCGGCCACAAACAGGACGGCGGCCGTCTCCTCATCGATCGCGGCCTCCAGCTCAGCCGGATGCACGTCGGGCTCGACGCCGATCTCGATCAAGCGCGCGCCAGACAGCGCGACCGCCGCGAGATAGCCGATCCGATGAGGGCGCTGATAGATGATCGAGGAGCGCAGGCCCGAACGATCCGGCAGACGCGCGATAACGTTCTGGTCGTTGCCAGTCATGCAAGCGAGGGTCGCCAGCGTCAGGCCGGCCGCAGCGCCGGTCGTGACACAGGCAGCTTCGTTGCCGGTCAGCTCGGCCAGCCGCTGGCCAACTGCGTCGTGAAGCTCGTCAAGATCGACATAGCTGCGCGCCGCGTCATCCATCGCGCGACGCACGGCGTCCGGCATCAGCGACCCACCGAGTCGCGTCAACCGCGCGTCGGCATTGATCACCCGCCGGATCCCCAGGTCGTCGTAGATCGCCACAGCCGTGCCCCTCGTCGCTATTGCGCCAGCGCCGCAATCCAGTCGGGCAGCTCGTTCTCGCCCAGCACGCGGTTCAGCACACGCAACTCGGCCAGCATCGACGACTGCCCGGCCAGCAACTCTTCCATCGAGATGTCGGCCTCATCCGCCAGCCCCGCGTCTGACTCAAGCTGGGCGACCAGGCTGTTGCGCCAGGTGCGGATCTGATCGGTATCAAGCGGATCCTCGCCCTCTGGCTCGCGACTGGCGACCGCCCATTGGCGACTGACGAGCGTGCCGAGCGCAGTGAGCTGCCAGCGGAAGCCGCTGTCGTCGCGCGCAATCGCGCCGTGCTTCGCCAGCTCGCTGATCTGCGAGATGACGATCGCCGTCTCCACCGGCTGCCCCGTAATCCGCTGATGCAGCAGGCCGCCAGTTTGAGCCAGCGTTATCTCATCAAGCGCCCGTTCGGTCTGCGCCAGCGCGATCATCACGCTCACCCGCACAGGACTACTTGCGATGAACCCGGCTGTCTCAACCCAACTTGCCATGCCTGCGTACTCCTCGTTTCATGTCGTTCCAGCATCGTGACAGCATTATCGCCTGCAATGCTAACCCGCGCGACTGTGTTGGCTGCTACAATCGCGACCTGCAAGACGCCCGCTCACCAGAAATCGGAGCCGATGATCAACCAGCCCCCATCCCTCTCGGACGCCAACCGACACTTCCTTGCCCAGATGCCAAAAGCAGAGCTTCGTATGTACCTGGAAGGCTCTGTCCGCCCGGAAGACGCTCGTCGATCTCGGTCGTCGCCATGGAGTTGAATACCCGTTCAACGACGCCGAGAGCGCGCCCGCGAATGGTATCGGTTCCGCGACTTCAACCATTTCATCGAGCTGTTCATGGCCGCCTGCGATAGCCTCCAGACCGCAGAAGATTATGAGCGCGTGGCCTGGGAGCTGGGCGAGACAGCCAAAGCGCAGAATGTCCACTACCTTGAGGTGACGATCTCACCGACCTCGCCGCTGAAGCCGCGCACCCGCGCGCTACCCGATATCGTGCTGGCCGGCTGCGAAGCCGCTGCCCGTCAGGTCTGGACCGATTTCGGCGTTCGCATGCAGTTCATCGTCGATGCCGTCCGCATCCGCACGCCAGAGGAGGTGCAGGCGATCGCCGAGTGGTGCGTCGACAACCTCGGCAATGGACTCGTGGGTCTCGGCCTGGGCGGCACCGAAATCGGATTCCCGGCAGCGCCCCACGCAGCCGCGATCGCATTCGCACGCGAACGCGG
Organism: Thermomicrobiales bacterium; assembly: GCA_023954495.1. Lineage (NCBI taxonomy): Bacteria > Pseudomonadati > Thermomicrobiota > Thermomicrobia > Thermomicrobiales > Thermomicrobiales bacterium. The sequence continues at coordinate 17,890 of JAMLIA010000055.1, forward strand.
CGCGCGCATCAGCCTCCACGCGGGTGAGACGGTCGGACCCGAGAGCGTCTGGGATGCACTCAATAGTGGCGCTGAACGCATCGGCCATGGTGTGACCAGCGTGCAGGACCCTGACCTGCTGCACCATCTTGCTGGCACTGGCACCGTGCTGGAGGTGTCACCAACCAGCAACATCTGCCTCGGTGTTTCGACCAGCTACAGCGAGCATCCGATTCGCGCGCTTTATGACGCCGGCGTGCTGGTGACGATCAACACTGACGACCCGCCGATGTTCGACGCGACGCTGACCGGCGAGTACGAAGCCCTCGCCAGGCACGCCGGATTCACCATCGACGAGCTGGTCGCGATCTCGCGCCGCGCGGCGGAGGCGGCCTTCCTGCCGGACGAAGAACGGGCAGCGCTCATCGCCCGTTTCGACACGGAGATTGACGCCCTGCGGCAGCCGGACGAGCCACAACGTTGATTGTGCATTTCTCCACGATGTAGCATTCAGTACTCCCCGCTCGGCACCTGAGCACGCTGCGGGTACATATTCTCTGCAGGCGACCGTGTGCGACAGCGGTCGTTGTGCGCTGAGCGGCAGACACCTCGGGGTGAGGGGTTGGTAGCGCGACGGTCGATCAGGGCCGCCGCGCGACAAGCAACAGGGCATTTCATGGAACAGGCAGAGCGCGGCCAACGGGCCGAGCATGCGATACCGGACATTGTCATTCGCCGATTACCGATTTACGTCCGGACCCTCAAGCTGATCGCCGACAGCGGTACCGCGACAGTCTCGTCCGACGATCTGGCCGAGGAAATCGGCGTCACTGCGGCGCAAATCCGGCGCGATCTCTCCTACTTTGGCAAGTTCGGGAAGCAGGGCAAAGGCTACGACGTCACGACGCTCGTGGCGGAGATCGAGCACATTCTTCAGCTGGATCGGCATTGGGACGTGGCGCTCGTCGGATTCGGCAACCTTGGCCGCGCCATCGCCGCCTACCGTGGCTTCGGTTCGAAAACGTTCGAGATCGCCGCAATCTTCGACCGCAATCCAGATCGTATCGGCCAGCGCTCCGAGGACGGCGTCCTTGTCGAGCATGCCGACGAGATCACCCGCGTCGTTCGCGAGAAGAACATCCACATGGGCATCATCGCCGTGCCGGCTGCGGCAGGCCAGGAGGCCGCCGACGCGCTGATCGATGGCGGTGTCCGCGCAATCCTCAACTACGCACCGGTCATTCTGCGTGTCCCAGAGACCGTCTGGGTGCGCGAGATCGACCCAACCGGCGCAATGCAGTCGATGACCTATTATCTGAGCGACGATCCGGAATCGTCCAATGCGACGAAGCCAGAATCACGCCGCATGTCGCCAGAGCCAACGCCGGGCTGGTAGACCGCTAGCGATGCGCCGTCACACCAACCTGTTGGCAGACATCCAGCAGCGGGCAGGTTGAGCAGCGCGGCAGGTTGCCAGTGCAGATGTGCTTGCCGAACGGCACCAGCAGGCGGTTGATCTCCAGCCAGTACTTCCGCGGTAGCTTCTCCTCCAGCACGACCATCGTCTGCTCGGGAGTCCGCGTCTGCACGTAGCCCCAGCGGTTGGTGACGCGATGGACATGGATGTCGGCTGACACCCGCGGCGCATCGCAGGCAATCCCCAACACCAGATACGCGCACTTCGGTCCAACTCCGGGGAATGTCTGCAGCTGTTCGTCATCACACGGCACCTCGCCGCCAAACTCGTCAATGACCCGCTGCGCGATCTGAACGATCTGGCGTGCCTTCGATTCGTGGAACGTGGCACGACTGATGAGGCGTTCAACCGTTGCTACACCCAGCTGCAGCATCGCGTACGGCGTCCGCGCCTGCTGGAACAGCGCCTCGGCGACGGGCAGCGTCGTCTCGTCGCGAGTGCGAATCGAGATCATGCAGGCAACGAGCTGCTCGAACGGCGACGTATAGCCGCGCCCCGCGAGCTCGAAGAGCGCCGCCTTCGGGTATGGCTCGACAGCCTGCGCCAGCCGTAGCATGACATCATCAATGTCGAATGCCTGTTTCGCCATGCGGTCGCCTCTCTCAGCATCACCGTCAGCTACGTCGCGTCTCTCGTGCCATCGGCTACGGGACGTGCGTTTCGATACTATTCGGTGTTGATGCAGCGCAGGAGCAGGATCTGATGGACGAACCGGCACGACAGATGCACGCAGCCGGAGTACGCGGGCGAACGGTGTTACGGGCGGCCGCCGGACTGTTTCTCACCCTGCTGGCCTGTTACCTCCTCACCCACGGCGGCGAGTTCTACAGCTCCGATGGTTATGTGATGTATGAGACGGCCAAGGCGCTGGCACTACGGCACACGATCGTCCTCGACCCCAACTCCGACCTCGCCTGGCAGATCGTCGAGGGGCAGCACGGCCTGTACTTCTCGAAGTACGGATTGGGCCAGCCTCTCCTGGCTGCCATCCCGATCCTGCTCGCCAAGGCGCTGCGTGAGGTCGCACTCGGCCCCATCTTCGATCAGGCGCTCTACCTCTATGCAGTCTCGCTGTTCAACCAACTCGTCACAGCTGCCACCGGCGTGCTCGTCTTCCTGCTGGCGTTGCGACTGGGTAACGGCATCCGGCTGGCCTGCGGGCTGGCGCTCGCCTGGGGCCTGACGACACTCGCCTGGCCGTACTCCAAAACGTTCTTCAGCGAGCCACTGTTCACCGCCTGCCTGCTCATGGCCGCGCTCGGTCTGCTCGCCTATCGGCAGATATCGGGAAACACGCGCTTCGCCTGGCTGGCGCTCGCCTCGCTCGGCCTCGGCTACGCCGTGCTAACGCGCGTCGTTGGCGCGCTGCTCATCCCACCATTCCTGCTGTACGCGATCTGGGCTGCTCTGCCGCATCCCGAGGGTGCGGCGATCGTCGCTCTCAGCGGCCGCCTGCGGCGAGTGCGCCAGCGCCGAGCGCTGCCGCCCGACTGGAAGCGCTCGGTCACCACGGCGGCGCTGGCGTTCGGCGTGCCGGCGCTAGCCTGCCTCGCGCTGCTGCTCTGGCACAATGCTGCCCGCTTCGGCAGCCCGCTGAACAACGGCTACGCCGGCGAGCGGTTTGATACACCGCTGCTCTCCGGCCTGGCGGGGCTGCTCATCAGTCCGGGGAAGAGCCTGTTCCTGTATGCGCCGCTGACGGCGTTGGCCGTCGTCGGCTGGCCGCGCTTCTGGCGCGAGCAGCGTGCGACCGCTGCGCTCTACGCTGCAATCGCGGTGATCGTGCTGATCCAGAACGCCAAGTGGTGGTCGTGGTGGGGCGGCTGGGTCTGGGGACCGCGCATGCTCGTGCCGCTGCTGCCGTTCGCCATCCTCGGTCTCGGCCCGCTATTGCGCTCATCAGCAACAGCTCGGGTCGCCGCCTGGATCCTGGCGGCGCTCGGTGTGGGTGTTGCGCTACTCGGCAGTATCGTCGACTTCAACCCCTACCTGATCGAGATTCATGCCCAGTACGAGCAGGCCGGTCGCGGCAACGCCGACCCGGACATCTACTGGCACCTATCGACCTCGCCGATCGTCGAGCATGTCCGCCGCCTCTGGGATGGCCGCGACATCAGCGTCATCACCTTCAACTTGCAGAAGATCGGCTTCAGCGATCTGCAAGCCAATCTGTTTGTCGGTGGAGTAGCGATCATGGGCGTTGTTGGTGTCGCACTGCTGTTCGGTGTGCTGCGCCGGAGCGACAGCGCAATCGAGCCGGAGCACGAACCATGCGTACGGACAGGACCCGGCCTGTCCTCGCCGTGAGGCGACCCTGCCGCGCCGAACGACCCTGGATCGAATCTGCGCAATCGACCTACAAGGCCCGCACCGACGATACGATGGCGCGTCAACGCCGTGCCGCAGGACGCCGAATGGCTGGCGATCAAGCCAGGGGGAT
>JAMLIA010000056.1 GCA_023954495.1 Thermomicrobiales bacterium
CGCCCGATGTGCTGGCCGCGGTAGACACGCGGCATGATGTCGGTGATCAGTGCGCGCTTGCCGACATCCTCCAGAACGAACACGTCCAGCATTCCATCGCAGAGCGAGGCCATCGGTGCGACGTGCATGCCACCGGCGAAATAGGCACCATTCGCAAAGACCGTCATATTGGCAGAACCAGCGAAAAAGCGCTCACCTGCGACCTCGAGCTCGATCCTGACTGGCTGAAACGAGGCGATCGAGCGAATCGCACCGGACATGTACGAGACGAGCCCGCCGAAGCGCTTCGAGCTCTGATTGATCCGCAACGCCGTCGCACCGCCCAGCCCGGCGTCCGCGACGTTGGCGAAGTAGCGTGTGGCGAGCTGGCCCGTCTCAGTGGCGAGGTACTGGATGCGGCCAACATCGATCGTTGCGACACAGCCCTCCTGCAATGCTGTGATTGCATCGTCGATCGAGCGAATGCCGAGCGAACGCCCTAGATCGCGACCTGTCCCACAGGGAATGAGCAGTATCCGTGTTTCGGCGCTCGTTGGCGCGTCATCGGCCAGGACGCCGTTGACGATCTCGTTCATCGTGCCGTCGCCACCAACGCAGACTACGAATGGCACATCGCGGCGCGCGAGGCGACGCGCGATGTCGGTCGCGTCGCCGGGTCCGGTCGTTATGTAGGCCTTGAAGTCATACCCGGCAGCACGGAGCTGTTTCGCGTATCCCGGCCAGCGCCGACCGGCACGGCCATTGCCGGCCATTGGGTTCACAATGACGTGGAGCGTCGTTGGATTGGCTCCTGCCAGCGTGCCCTCTTGCTCGGCGGCTACCATCTTCGAGGTTTCCCTTCGGCTCGCGAACCACCACCGCGCACGAGTCCGGCGCGACGTGATGGCTGATCGTTCGTCTGAATGCGGGGCAGTATACCGCTAGCGACCGGCTGCCCGTCGATAGACGCCGACAGTCGCGTCAGCCGCACTCTGCCAATCGAATCGCGCCGCCTGCGCGATACCGGCTGCGGAGAGTGTGGACCAGCGATCTGCATCACTCGCCAATGACTCTATCGCTGCGGCCCACGCGTCCGGTTCGGCGTCGGGCAGGTCGATAGCTGCGCCGCCAGTCACTTCCGGCAGCGCGCCGCCGGCCGAGGAAACGACAGGCGTACCACAGGCCATACCCTCAAGCGCGGCCAGGCCGAAGCCTTCCACGCGGCTAGGCAGGGCGACAGCCAGAGCAGTTCGATACAGGTGCCAGACATCAGTGTCGGGCAAGCCAGTCCGCCACTCGACCCGCCCGCTCGCCTCAGCCTGCCGCAGGCGCTGCTGCAGTTCGTCCGTCCGCCAGCCGGGGTTCCCAACAATGACGAGCCGGATGGCTGGATCGAGATGTTCGAGCATATCGAGTAACAGGTCGTACCGTTTGCGCGGCTCGACGGTGCCGACCGCGAGCACGAAATCGCCGCGCGCAGATCGGGGCAATGGCGGGTCGTCCGCGATGCCGCGCGTGAGCCCGAGCGGAATGACGGTGATGCGCGCCGGATCAAAGCCCAGCCGCTCGGCGATGTCATTCGCCGTCCAGGTTGACGTAGCGATAACCTCGGTTGTCCAGCGCAACGCTTTCGGCAACTGCTGGTAGTAGGCCAGGCCATCGGGCGCAAGATCCTCGGGCCAGCGCATGAACGCCAGATCGTAGATGGTCGCGACAATCGGCACGCGCGGCAGCAGCGGCGCGATCAGATCGACAGCATGGTAGACATCCGGGCTCACACGCCGCAGCGTCAGCTCGACCGGCAACGCGACGCGCTCCAGCCGGTGATGCGGCGGAGTGCGCAGGCGGACAGCGGCGCTATCTCGCGTGCTGTCCTTCACCGACCGAATCGGCAGCAGGTCGATGTCGCTGCGATCGTCCAACGCGGCGACCAGGTCGGTCGCGTAGCGCGCGATGCCACCGGCGCGGTAGCCGGCGAGGCGCATGTCGAAGGCGACGCGGAGGGGGGTGGCGGAGCGGGCGGCAGGCGGTGTCATGAGGACGAGCCTGGATGATCTGCTGGCGATGAACGTACGCGTGGGGGCTGAATAGGCGTATGCAATACGCCCCTACATTGCGCCGCAGGTCCGGTCAACGTGCTGTTTCGCGAGATTGGGAAACTGGTGCAACGCGCGGACCATACAGGGGCGTATTGCATACGCCCGTTCAGCCCCCAACGTGCCAAAATCCGACTGCGCACTAGACCAGCGGCTCCAGGATGAGATCGCGCGCGCCCTGGCGCAGGAAGTGGAACTGCTCGGCGTACTCCATGCCCGACGATCCCGCCGCCATCTGGCTCATCCTCCGCATGCGCTCGCTGTTCGCTTCAGCATCGGCGACCTGCGAATGGTGGCAGCGCATGGCCGCGAGCTTGAGGTCGATCGTGTCGGTGATGTCGATGCGCAGATTCGGGGCGGACGCGCTGACCATGTAGATGTCCTGCACCGTATGCGGCGGCAGGACCTCGTCGAACATGTCTGTGAATGTGCGGCGGTTGCCGGATAGCGGGAAGAGCGCGGCCAGCGCGGCCTCGCCGCTCGTCCAGTGATCCGGATGCTGAATATGCCCTGCCATGAAACGACGCTGTGGATCGAACAGGATGGCGGCCTGCGGTTTGGCGCGCCGGATCTCGCGGACGATCTCGCGGCGCAGCTCCAGCGTATGGAACAACTCACCATCGCGATGGTTCAAGAACACGACGTCCTTCACGCCGAGGATCTCGGCGGCGGCGCGCTGCTCGTTCTGGCGCATGGCGACGAGGTCGGCGTCGGAGATCGGCGTGTCACCGAGCCCCTGCACGCCGGCGCGCCCGTCGGTCATCAGCAGATAGGTGACGCGGCAGCCGGCCTGCGTCCAGCGCGCGATTGTGCCGCCGCAGATGAAGTCCGGATCATCCGGGTGTGCGAACAGGCAAATCGCGCTCTCCGGCACACCAATACGCTCATCAATATCCATCATGCAGTTGCTCCATCGGGTGTGATTGTTGGCGTTTCAGAAAAGGGGTAGGCGCGCTGCTGCGCCATCTGAATCAGCTCGTCACGCGCGGCGAGGATCATAGCGTGGAGGGCGGGATCCTGCTGCTCAATACCCGACTCCGCCAGCTCATCCATATCGACAACCTCAATCGCGCCGTCGTGCAGGACAAGGACATCGACCCACAGGTCGTGCCAATAGATCGTGTCGTCGGTGACGCGGGTCGGGTAGGTGACGTTGCAGTACCAGCCCACCAGCGTGCCGTCTGGCCGATAGGTGACGAACAAGTTGTAGGGACGATCGGTGGCGAAGTACTCGTAGAGCACATCATCGGTCTCAAACGTGTAGTAGCCAATATCGACCGTGCCGTAGGTCCAGATTGCGCGCGCCGCGACCCAGCCATCCGGCGCGGGGATATCTACTGCAGAATAGCGAGTTGCTTCGCTCCCGTCTGGCCGAAGCTTCACCACCGTCCATGTGCGTGCGTCGGTCATGCGCTCTGCCCGCGAACGACGCTCAGCACGGCGGCGGTGCGCTCCTCCAGCTGCGCCTCGGTGTCCGCCTCGACGTTCAGACGCAGCAGTGGCTGCGTATTGGACGCGCGCAGATTGAACCACCAGGTCGGATAGGAGATGGTCAGGCCATCCAGCTCGTCGAGCTCGCCATCAGCAAACGCCGCGCGCACTTTCGCGATGGTGCCGTCCACGTCGGCAACTTCGGAGTTGATCTCCCCGGAGCGGAAGCGCGTGTCGATCGGCGCGAGGTATTCGCTCAGCGAGCGGCCATCTGCTGACAGCAGCTCCAGCACGGTCAGGAACGCGATCAGGCCAGAATCCGCGTACCAGTTGTCACGGAAATAGAAGTGGCCGGAATGCTCGCCGCCGAAGATGGCGTCCTCACGGCGCATGTGCGCCTTGATAAAGGAATGCCCGACGCGCGACCTGATCGGTCGACCGCCCTCATGCTCGATCAGCTCCGGCACGGTGCGCGAGCAGATCAGGTTGTAGACGACGGCGGAGCCCGGGTTCTTGCGCAACAGGCTCTGGGCGACCATCGCCGTCACCATATCACCGCCAACGAACTCGCCATTGTCGTCAATCAGGAACATGCGGTCCGCGTCGCCGTCGAAGGCAACGCCCATGTCGAGATCGTGCGCCACAACGGCAGCACGCAGATCGCGCGTGTTCTCCGGCTCAATCGGGTTGGCTTCGTGGTTCGGGAAGGTGCCATCCAGCTCGAAGAAGAGTGGAGTCAGCTCGCCCGGCAGATGCTTGAACACACGCGGCAGCACCTTGCCAGCCATACCGTTGCCGGCGTCGATGGCAATGCGCATCGGCACAATCGACTCGACGTCGATCATCGACAGCGCGTGCTCGACGAACTCGTCGGTCACATCGCGCTCGATCAGGTCGCCGCGACGGCCCGGATCGGCAAAGTCGTTGGCAATGGTCAGGTCGCGAATCTCGGCGATACCATCATCGAGCGAAATCGGCCGTGCCTCGGCCCGGCACAGCTTGAAGCCGTTGTACTCGCCAGGATTATGCGAGGCAGTGACCATCACACCGGCGGAAAAGCCGAACTTGCCGACGGCGAAATAGAGGCCATCGGTCGAGATCAGGCCGATGTCGGTCACATCCGCGCCCTGATCGCGGATGCCGTCAATCAGGGCAGCGGCCAGCGCCGGACCGGAGACGCGCATATCGCGACCGACGCAGACATTGTCGACGCCAAGGTAGGTCACCAGCGCGCGACCGATGCGGTAGGCGATGTCGGGGTTGAGCTCGTCCGGCACAACGCCCCGGATGTCATAGGCCTTGAACAGGTCCGCGAGGTTCTGGCTCATGTCAGATCTGCCTCTCTTCAATGCTCTGCGGAATAGCTAGCCGCATGACGATTTCGTCGTCCTCGATCTCGCCAGTCCGCCGAAACCCGGCTCGTTCGTAGAGATACTCCGCCACCTCGTTGCCCGGCTCGAAGCTGAGGTAGATCTCCGACACGTGGTGGCGCGCGACAAGCAACGCGATCGTCTCCTGCAGCATAGCGGTGCCGAGCCGTTGCCCCTGAAACGCGGCATCAATCATGAAGCGCAGTATCCAGTATCGCCCGCGTTCCGGCTCCAGACTGAGTAGCACGAAGCCGACGATCTCTTCATCGCGGAACGCGACATATGGCCAGGTGTTCGGGCGAACGGCGGATTCGGCAATCGAGTACAGGTTGTCGGCAACAAACCGCTCCTGATCAGGCGCAACCTTCAATCGAATCGCCGCGTGAAAGGTCTCCAGCGTCAGATCGTGCAGCGCCACCACCGGCGTCCGTACACCTGTCATGGCTATACAGGATTCGGATCGGCGAAGAAACGCGTCTCGACGCCAAACTGGGCGGCGATCTCGGCGGCCAATGCCTGCACGCCAAGTCGCTCGGTCGCTTCGTGACCGGCAGCCACGACGACGACACCCATCTCGCGCGCTTCGGCCATCGTCGGCTCGCGAATGTCGCCAGTCACCAGGGCGTCGCAGCCAGCTTCCAGCGCCTCATCCAGCGCCGAATAGCCCGAGCCGGTCAGGAACCCGACACGCTCCAGCGGCGGAGCGTCCTCAACCGCGCCAACAGCCAGTGGCTCCCGCCCAGTAATCTCCGCCATCACGGCCAGCAGCTCGCCGAGCGAGTGCGGTGCCCTGCGCGTGCCAACGACGCCGAGCGGCTCGCCGCCAACCAGCGCGAAGCGCCCCGCGCTCTCATACCCAGCCGCCCTCGCCAGCAGCGCGCAATTGCCGATCTCCGGGTGCCCATCGAGCGGCAGGTGGTAGCCGATCAGGTTGATGTCGTTGGCTAACAGCAAGCGCAGTCGTTCCGCAAACAGACCGGTGATCGGGCCGCTGCGGCTGCCCCACAGGAGCCCGTGATGCACCAGCAACGCGTCAGCACCCCAGGCGAGCGCCGCATTCAGCGTCCGCTGCGATGTGCTGACTGCGACGGCCAGACGCACCACATCCGCTCGGCCAGCCACCTGCAGGCCGTTGACGGCAACATCCTGAAACGTGGCGGCCTGAAGGCGCTGATCCGCCCATTGAACGATCGCGTCGACTTGCGCCATCGGCTCCAGCCTCCTTTTCGCATCACGGCGATATTGTGCCACCCATTGCGGATCTGTCTTCGTCGGTATACTGACTTGTCAGTAGGAATCGCTCGCTTCTGTCGCGTCAGAATAGGACTCACATGGCGTCACCACGCACACTCCAGCCAACCGACTCGATCGATCTGCACATGCACACCTGGGCATCTGATGGTGGCTGGGACCCTCCGGCGCTCGCTGCCTACCTGGCCGAGCGCAACTTCCGTGTCGTCGCCGTGGCGGACCATGACACGATGTTCTCCGTCCCGACCATGCAGGCCGAGACAGCCAAACACGGCATCACGCTGATTCCGGCAGTCGAGGTCACGACTCGCTGGTCCGACCGCCAGGTGCATGTCCTTATCTACAACGTGGACCTCGAAGCTGAGCGTACCGCCGCGTTCCGCGATCTGATGGCATTGCAGCGTGAGCAATTGCGCACGACATCCGAGCGCGCAATCGAGTTGCTGGAGCACCACGGACGGTACATTCCGGCGCTGGCCGAGGTGAACCGCGGCCTGCCACTGACGCCACACCACGTCTTCACCGCGATGATCAAGGCCGGGCACGGGACGAACCTGTATCAGGCGCACAACATCGTGCGCTCACTCGGCGAGCCCGTCATCGTCGATGTGCCGATCGCCGACACCGTCGCCGCCGCGCACGAGGCAGGCGCGATCGCGATCGTCGCCCACCCGGGCCGCGATGAGGGCAAGGGCATTCTGACCGCCGAGCTGCTGGACAGTCTGCGCCAGGAAGCGCCGGTCGATGGCGTCGAAGCGCACTACCGCTCGTATAAGGATGCCGATGTCCAGCGCTACCGCGACTATGCCGCCGAGCGCGGCCTGCTGGTCAGCACCGGCTCCGACTCGCACCGCCCCGGCTACCCGGTCAATCCGATTGCCTTCGAAGCCCGCTGGGCCGCCGACCTGCTGGAACGCTTCGGCATCGACGTCGAGCCGTGGGACGGCCCCGCCTGGCAGCCAGCAAAGGCGGCCGTCGGCAGCGCAAGCTGAGCGCATGCCACGCATCACGCGACTGCACCACGCACAGATCACGATCCCGCGCGGCGCGGAAGACACGGCCCGAGCGTTCTACGTCGATCTGCTGGGCATGTGCGAGATCCCCAAGCCGGACAGTCTGCTTTCGCGTGGCGGACTCTGGCTCAAAGTCGACGACATCCAGCTGCATCTCGGCATCCAGGACAGCATCGACCGCAACGCCAGCAGAGCGCACCTCGCCTGGCAGGTCGACGACCTCAGCGGCTGGCGCGACCTGCTGAAACGCCACGGTATCAAGGTCGCCGAAAGCATCCCGATCCCCGGATTCGAGCGCTGCGAATTTCGCGATCCGTTCGGCAATCGCATCGAGTTGATCCAGCCGAGCTAGTGAGTGCCGCCGTGGCGTACGTCTCCCGGCGCAATCAGCGCATGGAGCGGGCCAGGCTCGGCGTCGTTCGCAAGCACGTCCATCACCAGCACATCCACTCGCTCACGCCCGATGCGCTTGGCCTCCCGCAGCGTCCCTACAAGCTGAAATCCGGCGCGCTCGTAGGCACGAATCGCACCGATGTTGTGCGCGTAGACCTCCAGCCGCAGGTGGTGCAACCCCAGCACGTCGAACGCGTAGGAGCGCATCAGGACAGTCGCTTCGGTGCCGAACCCACGACCCCAGGCGTCTGGCTCGCCGATCATGATCCCGAACTCGGCGGTGCCGTCCGAATGGTTGACCGCGTGCAAGCCAGTCGTCCCGATCGGGCGCATCGCTGCAAGGTCATAGATCGTGAAGTGTGGCTCACGCCCAATGCTGGCCGATTCAAGCCAGGCGGACTCTGCGGCCAGCGTCATCGGCATTGGCGGCAGCGCGAGCGTGCGCGTCACGCGCAGGTCATTTATCCAGCGCTGGTAGGTTTCAGCGAGATCCTGCCGCAGTGGCCCCAGGCCAACGAGGGTGCCTCGAATCATCAGCACGGTATTCGCGTCATTCGTCGCCACTACACGCACATCCCTATCAGTTGGTGGCCGATCAACGGATTCGGTATCATATACCGACCGTGCGGCAACGCCGTGCCCATGCCCTTGTAGCTCAGTAGGCAGAGCACTTTCTTGGTAAGAAAGAGGTCTCGGGTTCGAATCCCGACAAGGGCTCTCTTTTTGTTGTTCCCCATGCAGATGCAGTGTTGGAATGTGAGCCGTCGCTCACCGTGTCCCGAACCAGGCGTCGTGACATGAGACTGCATTCTACGAATCGTCCCACCAGACTCGGGGTCTCCAGATAACCAGCCTCACGCATTCAGCGAGTCCGCCAAGGTAAATTGTTGAGACATATATCGTCGGAACTGCACGCCCACAGATTGATATTTGTGCGTTCGCTCGCCAATGTTTCCGCGCGCGTGAAGGTGGACTCCGCGTGCGCCTCGAATTCGCGAAACAGGTTGCGAATGTTCCAGCACATGTGGGGCATCAAGCTCGTCCGGCGTATCCGCATGGCGGACGCAGAGCACCACTGAGCCTCTTGCTGGACGACGACATGACAGCGAGCACGACAATTCGTTCTTTTGGCAATCACACAATACCAATGACAGCCAGCCACGTCCCCGCCGCGCAACTGCATCAGTTGCTGGCTGTCGGTACGCGAGCCATCTGAATCGCGGGTCCCAGCGTCACTCTTCCGGAACGCCTCGCCAACCGTGGATCACATCGTAGTCGACGGCTGAGTAGAACGTGCGGCCGTTGGTGTTGGTGCGGACGTGGATGGGCCAGTTCTGGCGCTCGAAGTCGTCGCGGACGATCCAGGTGAGCTGGGCGAGCTGGTTCTGGGCTTTGCCACGCGACAGGCCGGTTGCCTCGACGATGTCGCCAAACACGACCTCAGTGCCGGCGTTGGCGGTGGTCAGGTCCATCAGGGCGATCGGAGCGATGAGCTCACGCTCGGTCAGGATCTCGCGCAGGAGCTCCACCTCTTCCGGGTCCCACTCCACTTTCTCCATCTGTCCGACTGGTACTGAGGGCGACATGAGGTTGTCGAACGCGAATGACAGGTCGATGCCCTCGGAGAGTGGGTCGTCTGGCCCCTTCACCGAGTCGGGAAACCTTTCCACGTACAGCAGTTCCGATAGCAGGCCATAGACTGGTCCGAGGAACCGAACCGGCACGGGAACATTGACGATGTCAGTTGGATCGGCCATGGCAGTATCCTCTTCTGCTCTTCGCGGGCAGGCACGGACAGCATATGTCGGGAAGTACAGGATACACAAGGCTGCCCGACGCGTTGACGGAGCACCTAGTAACCGCGTTGTATGTCACTGCTACGACCAGGCTGGCGCGCGCGACGGGATGACCCCGGTAAGGTCGAGCGTGCGAGAGTGGTCAAGCGCCGCGAGGATTGCTTCGGGGTCGAATGGGCGACCGTGGACGCCACAGCCGCGCAGTGTCAGGTACATGCGGTGCGACTCCAGCATCTCCGCTTCGGCCAGGCAGACGGCGATCGGCAGATCAGCAACCGACCAGCGTGCACGGGCTGCGTCGATGACTTCAACGACTGAGAGCGGCGAGTCCCTGGCTGCCTCAAGCACGACCGCGTCGATATCGGCAAGATTGTCCGGAGTAAGCGGATCGGCGGCGGCCAACACATCGACGGAGCAGCCACGAGACGCAAATGCAAGGGCGGCATGATAGCGGAATGTCGGGTCGGTAGAGATAAGCAGGATTCGGCGTTGCTCCGTCATAAGGCGCTCCAATACATTCGGCGCGCAAGCCACTGGTATGTATGGATTCACGCACGGCTTGTGCCATGCAGACACAGCATCCGCGTAGCGTAGGCGTTGGGCTGTTTGCTATACTGCGACGTGTTGTGGATCGTCCGGTTCACGACGTGCCGACGTAGCTCAGCTGGCAGAGCAGCTGTTTCGTAAACAGCAGGTCCGGGGTTCGAATCCCCGCGTCGGCTCCCCCGAATACACGTGATTCCCGTTGGTGATCGACCCGCTGAACGGGTGGTTTACGCCTGTCTGCATGCGGCTTGAGTCCGCTTGAGATGCTGGTGATTGATTGCTTTGTGGTAGCAGAATCGTCCAACGAGAAAAGAGCACAGGCCTATGTGCGGGCAGTGAACGTTGACGGCGGTTGCCGCGTTTGGAGCTTTCCAGACGATGCGTGTTTGGGTGTACCCACATGTGAAGCAGGGACTCGGGTCCGTGCGGCGAATGATCGTGCATTTTGCGTCTACGCACGTCGCAAATGACGCACAGCCGCGGTGGGCGACGGCAGCAAGGTGGCTGGTGAATCGGCGAGGACGTTGCCGATCACGAACAACGCCTCGCCGGACGAATCATCAATTGCGGGATGGTGCCTGTCGTAGTGATCGGTATGCGCCAACCTGACACCAGAATGACCTGTTGGATCGTGCGACCTACTTCGCCACCGCGAACCGATCTGCCGACAGGAAGCCGATGTCGTGGTTTGTCGTCCCGTTGGTGGCGAGGTCGCAGAGGATTTCGCCGACGACCGGGCCGAACTTGAAACCGCGTCCGGAGAAGCCGCAGCCAAAGACGACATTGGCGCTGGCCGGATGGCGATCGATGATGAAGTCGCCGTCGACCGTGTAGGTGCACATGCAGGTTGTGCGGAGAAGTTCCGCACCGGCTGAGCCGGGCATGTAGGTGTCCAGCGCGTGGCGCATCATATCGACTTCGCTGTCGTCGATCGTGCGCCGGATAGTGCGGGCGGTCGTCTCAGTGCCCCACTCAGTGGCGCTGCGGCCGAGCTTGACACCGAGGCCGTCGATCGATGGGATGCCGTAGTAGCTTCCCTCGGGGCCCTCCAACAGGAAATCCGGCGCGCCGGCTTCGGCGGTCCACCAGTCGGGCCGATCGGGGATGAAGTAGCCATTGATGCTGCGCAGCACGCGATAGGGGAAGGCGAGGTCGGCGAAGACCTCCGGTGCCCACGGGCCGACGGTCAGGATCAGACGGGCGGCGGAATAGACTCCCTTGTCGGTGGTGACTTCGACAGAGTCGCCAGCCGCTGACCAGGACAGCATCGATTCGCCGACATGAACGGTTGCGCCGAGCTGTTCAGCGACGGCGACGTGGGCGCGCACGCCGCGCTCGGCCCAAATGAAACCGGCGTCGGGCTCCCACGTTGCGTACGCGCCGTCCGGCAGGCGGAAGCCGGGAAAGCGCTCGGCCAGAGACTGGGCATCGAGTACCTCCCAGAAGCCGCGCTCCTGCATGCTGGCCGCGACCTCGCGACGCGTGGCGACCTGCTCGCCGGCCACGATGCAGACCTCGCCGATGATTCGCACCAGCTCCTGTCCGCTGGCGTCTTCCAGCTCGCTCCAGAGCTCGAAGGTGCGGGCGGCGAGCGGCACATAGCCATCGTCTCGCGTGGACGATTTCCGGATCATTCGGTGGGGTCCATGTGACGAGCCCTGATCGTGACCAATCTGAAACTGCTCAAGACCGAGCACCCGCATCCCACGCTTGGCCAACTGATAGAGCGAGGCGGAACCCGCCGCGCCCAGCCCGACAACAATCGCGTCATACGACTCAGCCATCTCCGAACCTCTCCTCACCATCCGGCCGACACAGGTTATCCAGCATCTGTATTCAGGCGACACGCTATCAGTGCTGGCCAAACCGGGCAAGCGTCATGTTGGATGGCCCGTATTGGATGCTGCCATTGATTTGCGGAAGTGTCATTCTGATGCTATCGCAGGCTGATTGAGGCACGCAGGCCAAAGGAGGGCACAAATTGGACCAGTCCACATGGCGGACGAAGGTTGGGTTGGCGCAGATGCTCAAGGGTGGCGTCATCATGGATGTCGTCACTCCGGACCAGGCGAGGATCGCGGAAGAGGCCGGGGCCGTCGCGGTCATGGCACTGGAGCGCGTGCCGGCGGACATCCGGCGCGATGGCGGCGTTGCGCGGATGAGCGATCCGGGATTGATCCGCGAGATCAAGGCGACGGTTACGATCCCGGTGATGGCGAAGGCGCGCATCGGCCACTTCGTTGAAGCGCAGGTGATCGAGGCGTGCGACATCGACTACATCGACGAGTCGGAGGTGCTGACGCCAGCCGACGAGGATCATCACATCGACAAGTTCGCGTTCCGCATCCCGTTCGTCTGCGGCGCGCGCGACCTCGGTGAGGCGCTGCGGCGGCTGGGCGAAGGCGCGGCGATGATTCGCACGAAGGGTGAAGCCGGCACCGGCAATGTTGTCGAGGCAGTGCGGCACATGCGCACGATGCAATCGCACATCCGCAGGGCTACCGGCATGACCCGCGACGAGTTGCCGGCCTTCGCCAAGGAGCTCGGCGCGCCGCTGCAGCTGCTGCGTGAGGTCGCCGATCTTGGCCGACTGCCGGTCGTCAACTTCGCAGCCGGTGGCATCGCCACTCCGGCCGACGCCGCGCTGATGATGCAGCTGGGCTGCGACGGAGTCTTCGTCGGCTCGGGCATCTTCAAGTCCGGCGACCCGGCGCGGCGGGCAGCGGCGATTGTCGAAGCGGTGACGCACTACACCGACCCAATCCGGATCGCCAAGGTCAGCGAGAACCTGGGTGAGCCGATGGTCGGCATCAACATCAGCACGCTGCCGGCCGACGAGCTGCTGGCGACGCGCGGATGGTAGCCAGATGAGCGGACGGTATCACGTACCGGCTTTGCTCTCGCAGCCTGACGCAGCAGGCGAGGGGGCGATAGGCGTCCTCGCCCTGCAGGGCGCGTTTATCGAGCACGTCGCGGCGCTGACAGAGATCGGGGTTGCGGCACGCGAGGTCAGGCTGCCGGAGCAGCTGGATGGCTTGAGCGGCCTGATCATCCCCGGCGGAGAGAGCACGGTCATCGGGAAGCTGATGGTCAAGTACGGACTGGACAGCGCCATCGCGTCGTTTGCGGCCAATGGTGGGGCTATCTGGGGTACCTGCGCCGGCATGATCCTGCTGGCGAAGGATGTCGGTCGTGAGCAGCCGCTGCTCGGCCTGATCGATATCGACGTCGAGCGGAACGCGTATGGCTCGCAATTGGCGTCGTTCGAGGAGGACGTCGCACTGCCGGAGCTGGAGATCGCCGACCTGCGGGCAGTGTTCATCCGAGCGCCGGTCGTGGCGCGGGCCGGCGCAGGTGTGCGGGTCGAAGGTCGCGACGGGCGAGGGAACATCGTAGCGGTGTCCAGCGGCAATATCCTCGCGACTGCGTTCCACCCGGAGCTGACGACCGACCGGCGGCTCCACACATGGTTTGCGAAACACGCCATGCAGGGCGCTATTGCGATCGGCTAGCTCTGCATATCTTGACTGTCGAGCGGGACGATTTCCAGAACCGGCAAGTCGCCGCCCTGCTCGACGGCCATACGCAACTCGGCGTCGTAATCGAACAGGCGCGTCAGCCTCAGGATCGGGCGAATCAGCTTCGGCGGGCCGCACGAGCCGGAGCGCTCGACCATCCGCAGCATCAGTGCTGCGCGCTCGTCGGGTGATTCGATCAGGCGCACATCGGCATCCATACGCTTTCTTCCGACCTGGATCGTGACGCGAGGATTCGCGCGGACGTTGCGATACCAGTTCGAGCTGGTGCCCCAGCCGGAGAAAACGATGTAGCGGTCGCCGTGGGGCATGAAGCTGATGCAGACGGGACGCGGCTCGCCGGATTTGCGTCCGGTCGCGACCAGCAGCATGACGCAGCGCCAGCGCAACAGCTCAGCGATCGGGCCGCGGTACATCTGCACCGGCGAACGAAGAAAGAATCGCTGTAGTCCGGCCGACTTCTGGCGTGTCATTCGCGGTTCGCTCGACTCCACGCAGCCTCCCTCCTACGTACGACACCACAACCAGCGTCGTGGTGCTTCCTGAGTAGAGATCAGATTGCGTTCAGCATGCCACGAAATGAAGCCCTGGCAGATGAATCAGGCGATCGATTCAGCGGATGCCTCTGACGAATCGTCAGCACTGAGCGGCACCGTATGCGCGGGATCGATCGACGTGACGGCATCATCGGCCACGGCAGCGCTTGGCTCGATGCGGTCTCCCTTGCGGACGAGGCCAGAACCACTGTATCCGTCTGCTGTCCCAGGGGAATCCACGGTCGCCAATGATGCCTGTAGTCGCTTCATTGGTGTCGCCCCCATTTCACATGATCTCAAGCCGTTGCGTACTGTCTCCCACTATCACTGTACGCATCATGTGGACTGAAGGGAATACGTAAGAATGCTGATCCCGGAGGAGCGGGCTCAGCATAATATCTGAAAGACGCAAATAGGAACCTCGGAATTGGGCAGCTCAATCAGTGGCCCGGTGCCTGTGGAAGCGAAATCGAGACGCCGCAACTCGCGAGCTCGGCCCCTCCCGATAAGGATGGCACGGATTCTGGTATGTACCCATATACCGCACCTGTTAGGCGGTGCGGAGGGTAGGAGGATACGTGATGCGAATCCTGCTCGTCGAAGACGACCCAGCCATCCGATCCGTCCTCCGTGAGTTCCTGTCAGAGGAGGGCTTTGAGGTTCGTGGTGTCGCAGACGGGCGCGCGGGAATCCACGCCGCGCGAACAATTCAGCCCGACCTGATCGTCATGGATCTGATGCTTCCCATTCTGGACGGAGTATCTGCGACCAGGCAATTGAAGAACGACCCTGTGACGCGCGACATCCCGATCATCGCGGTGTCGGCTGCGTGCCAGGCGCGTCCACGCACACGAGAGTTTCCGGCCGACGACTTCGTGCGAAAACCATTCGAGCTGGAAGCGTTGTTGGCGACGATCTCCGAGAATCTCAATCATTCGTCGCATCTGTCGACGTGACAGCGCAGCGTCTGCGTACGTCGCTCCAGCTTGTCAAGCGTCGTCAAAGCTGAGTGTCGTCGTGAGTCCGGGAGTGCCCACGATCGCTCCGGGATACTCCTGGCTCGCGACTGCGGCAACTGACGCCGGGTCCGCCACTGCCGGACTGAGATGTGTCAGCCAGAGCGCGCGGACTTCTGCGTCGGCTGCCAGACGCGCAGCCTGACGCGCCGTCATGTGACCGCGCTGGCGGGCGCGCTCGGTCAGGTCATCATCGGCGTACATCGCCTCGCAGACGAGCAAGTCGCTGTCGGCGACAAACGGCGTCAGCTCGTCAAAGATCGCGGTGTCGGTCACGAGCGAAAGACCCAGACCACGCCGGGGTGGGCCGAGAACGTCGTCCGGGGTTGCCCCGTCGACGGACTCTCCGGCTTGCAATCGCGACCAGTGCTCGATCGGGATATTGAGCCGCCGCGCCCGGTCGGCGTCGAACCGCCGTCCGCGGGAGACGTCGAGCCGGTAGGCGAGGCAGGGCATGTGGTGCTGCGTCAGGATGCACGATGCGCTCACGCCGCCGGGGAGGTCGAACGTTTCGCCGCCTTCCAGTTCGGCGACACCGAGCTCATACGGCACGCGACCGACGATGCTGAACAGGTGCTGGACCACCTCGTGAGTGCGCGGTGGGCCGTAGATCGTGACCGGCTCACGGCGGCCCGAGTGGGCGATCTGAAACAGAATCCCCGGTAAGCCGGCGACGTGATCGGCGTGCAGGTGGCTCAGCAGAATCGTGCCGGTCGAGCGAAACGGCCAGCCACTTGCGCGCCAGTTGACTTGCGTGCCCTCACCGCAATCCCAGAGAATCGTCTCGCCGTTGACCCGGATGAGGCAGGTTGAGAGTGGGCGGCCCGGCAGAGGCATCATGCCTCCGTTGCCGAGAAGACAGATGTCGATCAGACGATCTTCCCTCCTGCCGGGCATCCTCGCGATTACAAGCGTCGCGGGACGTGCGGTGTGCTATTCGTCGTCGGCGCTGACGACACCGGTGCGCTCGAACTCGACGCGGCGCTCCTGCGTTTGCCGGATCGCTTCGGGCGGCAGCGCCTGCGCGCCGCCGATGACGTTGGCCATCAGCGAGAACTGCGCCGCTTCCTCCAGGACAAAGACAAGGTGCGTCGCCTTCTCCAGTGTGTCGTCGAACGCGAGCAGGCCATGGTTGGCCAGCAGCACAGCTTTGTTCGTGTCGTTCACCACGTCGATGATATTACTCACCGAACGATCCGAGCCGCGCGCTCCGTAGGCCGCAACTGGCACTGCCTCGTTGATGTCGAAGCGCACCATCGCCTCATAGGTCGGCTCGATCGGCTTGTTGGCGATGGCGAACGAGGTGACGTACGGCGAGTGCGTGTGCACGATCCCGTTGATGTCAGGCCGGCGACGATAGACCGCCGCGTGCATCTGGATGATCTCGTTCGAGGCCGGGCCGATCTGACCGTCGAGGATGTCGCCATCGGTCGACAGCAACGCCAGGTCTGTTGTCTGCAAGTCGGCGAGGGCACCGACGCCGGTCAACAGAAAGCGCTTGGCGTCTGGCAGCCTGATGCTGATGTTCCCGTGCTGGGAATGCGAGAGGACGGCATGTCCCTCCACGAGCCTGCGAGCGCTTTCGACGACTCGCTCGGCGAATGGCTGGATCTCAGGTGACCACGTCATGGCAGGAGCTCCCTTCACGAATGCGTGGCGCACAGGATTCGATTGTGCGACCACAGCGTGCTGGGTGCAAGCAGCAATGTCGTGTTTGCTACTTCTTCGGCATCGCCTTGAGCGCGTCGTAGGCCGGGCGCGGTGACCAGTCGCTGTTCAGCACCGCCCACGGGTACTTCTCGTCCGCCGGGTCGGTAATGACGCTGTAGTTCAGGTTCCAGACGAACATCGGGCCGATCCACGGCCACTCGGTCCGGCCGATCTCGTAGGCGCGCAGGAGGTACTCGGCCTGCATCGCATCAGTAATCGCCGCGCCGTATTCGTAGCCGGGAGCCTGGTTGGCCGTTGACCAGCCGAACTCAGTCAGCCAGATTTTCTTGCCGCTATCGCCCCAGCGCACCATGATGTCGCGCAGATCCTCAACGCGTCGGAAATAGAACGAATTGTCGGTGTCCCACCCACCAGTACCCGGATTGTTCGGCCACGACTGGTCGGGGGAGTTGTCGTTGCTACCGGGGTGCGCTCCGAGCGCGTCGAAGTAGTTGGAGAGTTCACCGCCGGTGTACTCGTAGGCGCGCTCCAGATAGAGGTCGTCGGCAATCGCGATGTCCGGCTGGTCGAGCCCGTTCGGCGTCAGCGCGCCAAACAGCACCCACGCCGCCGGATCACCGGCCCGCACGCCATCGTGCCCTGCCTTCAGCAGCTCAACGTACGGACCGACCTCGACCCATCCACCAGTGTTGGACGCCAGGTTCTGCTCGTTCCAGATCTCCCAGGCTTGCACCTTGCCCTGGTAACGGTGTGACAGGAACTCCATCAAATCGCGGAAGTGCGCGGTATCGGTCGGGATGTCGCCATCAACGCCGGCCCAGGCCGGAGACGGACCGACGACGCTAACCAGCAGCTTGATACCGGCAGCGCTGGTTTGCGCCGTGATGCGATCCAGGCCGATCGGGTCGTAGAGGCCAGGTCCGGCGTGCTCCAGATTGTCCCAACGCGCCTGGAAGTGAACCCACTCGAACCCGGCGGCCTTGACCATGTCGATCGTTTTCTTGTTGAACGCCGTCGCTGCGGCGCTGCCATCACCCGCCAGAAACGCGTTGAAGCCCGGCGCAGCCTGCGCCGCGACAGCGCGCCCGTTGGTCGGATCGACCGGAGCAACATTGGGATCCTGCCGCGCTACGGCTCCGGCTGGAGCAGGGTGGGCGACGAGGTATTCGGAACCGAGCAAGCCAAGCAGCGTCTCGTACTGTGTGCCGGCGTATTCCGGGTGGTATTCGAAGCGAGTGCGCTCGAAGTACTGGACGGTGTGGATCTCGCCATCTCCAGCCGGTGGCGGCTGGTTGCGCTCGCTGAACTCTTCCGAGATCGGGTAGCCGAAGTTGGGCAGTCCGCCATTGCTCTCCCAATAGGCGCGGAATCCGAAGCAGAGCCGGTGTCCGGTTTCGGAGTAGAACGTGCAGTTGGCGTCGGAGTCCGTCTGGATCGGCTGGAAGGCTGCTTCACTCTCGCGCCCTTCAGCGCGGATTGCGCCGAGGCGCTGGAGCAGGACCTCGTACTGTGTGCCGGCGTATTCGGGGTGGTATTCGAAGATGGCGCGCTCGAAGTACTGCTTGTACAGCCCATTGTCCATAAAGACGCCGGTGATGGGATAGCCGAAGATGTAGAGGCCGCCGTGCGTTTCCCAGTACTCGCGGAATGAGCCCTGCAACCAGAATCCGGTCGGATCGAAGTAGACCGGCTGGCGAAGATCCGCCGCCTCGACTGAGCGTTGCGGCGGCACAGCGATGGTGAGTGCTCCAGCAAGCATCAACACGGCAAGCAGTGACGAGAACAACCTCACGGACAATCCCTTCGACCTGCGGCAGCGGAGCGCCAGTTTCACTTCCAGGCGGCACGGGCTTGTGATCGTATCACAGCCCGACCGGACGGCCGGCGCGGTCGAATGACCGACCACCCCGCGATGGCGACGATAGCGATCAACGACACCAATGACACGAATGTACCAAGCGTACGGTGTGTCGAGTGATAGGTGAAGACCACCTCGTGCGTGCCCTCTGGCAACCAGACTGCGCGCAGCGCGTGATCGGCACGCGTGATCTCGGCAGCTTCGCCATCGACCGTCGCTGACCAGCCCGGGTAGTACGGATCGGCCAGCACGAGGTACCCTGCGGTCGGGTGCGATGCACGGACGACGACGCGCGTGTTGCCATATTCGACGATGTTGGCTGTGCCACCGCTGACCGGGGCGCTGCCGCTCACGCCCTCGACCGGCGAGTCGCTGACCACGACCGTATCGCGCAGCGAACCGGCGTTCGTCGTCATCCACGCCAGCACAGCATCCTCCGGCTGCACGACCCAGTGCTCGGCAATCCAGGCGCGCGGCATCGCGTCGGTGTTCTCGTAGATTTGCATCCAGCCATCCATCGCCAGTTGGAAGCCTGACAGGTCGAAGCCCGGATAGAGATCGGCTAGCGGGCGCGTCACCGGCACGTAGCGGATATTCAGCAGGTCGTAGATCGGCGAACCAGGATTCCCAACGGCCAGATTGAAGAGCTCCTGATACGTCAGCGGCCAGAGCACGCTGTAGCCATTGATGCTCTGCAGATCCCAGACGAGCGGTCCGTTGATCCAGATCGAGCCGGCCTGATCAGGGTAGATGCGGAACTGATCCGGTGCGGCTTCGGCCTGCCGGTCGAGCAGCCAGCGGACGAACGGATCCTCCGGTGCGGCGGCCCAGTCGGGGCCTATGTACGCGTCCGGCCTGCTCTCGTGATCGGCGTAAACACGGTTGGCGTTTGCCAGCCCGACATCCACCGAGACGATCAGCACCAGCGCGACGACCAATGCCGACGCGGGGAAGCGCCAGACTACCCGGGCATAGACAAGGACAATCGCCAGCAGCGCCAGCAATATCGCGCGGACCAGATCAATCTCGATGTTGCGCACGCGGTCGAGCCAGACCGCCTCATCAGCGCTATGACGACGAAGCGCGGCAACGACAAGGCCCACGATCAGCAGGCCGGTACCGATCAGCAGGAAGCGCCCCAGCGATCGCGCTGCCAGTACGCCATCTGCGCGATGGCGCTCCTCCAGCGCACGGACGCCGAAGGCGGCCAAGAGGCCGATGCTGAGCGTGACGAGCGCGATGAAATTGCCGGGCCGCCGGACATGATCGAAACCGGGCACGATCTCGTAAACGAGGCGATAGAGCAGACCGTGGCTGCCGAACGCAAGCACCAGGCAGACCGCCCCGGTCGCGAGGATGCCGCCGACCATACGGCGATGCTGGCGGTCCGCACAGGCGACACCCAGGACGGCCAGGAAGAGCGGTATGATGCCGAGGTACATGTTCGTTTCAGCTGGATCGCCGGTCGCCCAGTAGAGCGCTGGATCGTTCGGCGAGAAGTAGTCCGGGGCGATGGTGGTCAGCAGCCAGAGCGGGCGGAACGACGAGCCACTGGCCTCGGCCCAGCTCAACCCGGCACGCGATGTCTCTCCGCTCAGCTCCCACGATGGCAGCAGCTGAATCGCCGCCAACCCGGTCCCCAGCAGTCCGATGGCTGCCGCCGCGCCGAGCGCCCAGCCAGCTCGACGCGGATCGCTGCGCCATGTCACCAGCGCAACCACTACGCCCAGCAAGCCCAGCAGGTACCCGGATTGCAGGATGGTGAGCGCGTGGCCGGCGAGAACGAGCATGCCGAAGGACGCAGCGCCGAGCGCGACCCAGAGCAAATGCCGACGACGCACGGCCTGGTAGTAGGCGAAGAGCATCCACGGCAACCAGCTCAGCGACGACAGTGGCGACAGGTGCGGCACATGCCAGGCGACGAAGCCACCGAACGCGAACGTCAATCCCGCCACCAGCCCGCCGGCTCGCGAGCCGGTC
>JAMLIA010000057.1 GCA_023954495.1 Thermomicrobiales bacterium
GCTCGGCGTGCGCAGGATCTTCCAGCTCATCCAGAGATCGCCGATCGCGCCGGCAGCGTTGATCACGGCGAAAAAGATCGCAGCATTCGCGACACTCTCCCAGCGTGCGGCGACCAGCACCGACAAGATCGACAGCACGATCAGCGGCGCGATGCCAACCGTGAGGTACTGCCACTTGCGCAGCGGCTCAGGGAACGTCGTATAGGCGAAGCCGGGGCCGATACCGTAGGACGGCGTCGCGCCAACCAGCATCCCGGCGATGCCGTGTACGGCTTCGTGCAGAACGGGCACGAGCACGAGCGCAATGAGCGCACCGACAAATAGCGTCGTCAGGTTGATCTCAAAGGAGGAAGATGACGGCCCACCGGCGAGGCTGACCAGTGCAACGAAGATGAACCACCAAAGGGGTATGAGGACGAACCCAATGATCGTCAGCGCACCCATGCCGAGCTGCTCGCGGTGGAGCTGCACGTACCCCGGCAGCTCGGGTGCCTCGGTGCGTGGCGGGTCACCAATCCACGGACGGATTCCGGCTCGCGCCTCATCGCGTTTCACAGATTGCTCCTCCGCGCCAACGACTACGTTCCCAAACGTCCCGCAATCGTAGCAGTCAGGTGCGCAGGAAGGCCGCTGTTATACTGCGGTTTGGTCGAGATATTCAGGCAGCAGGAGCTTTCGACATGCCACCAGCATCATCGCGCGCACAGGATGCAACGGCTGAGACGCAGTCGCCCAGGACGATCGTTGCCGGCACCGCCGGGCACGTCGATCATGGCAAATCAACGCTGGTGAAGGCGCTCACTGGAACCGATCCTGATCGCCTGAACGAGGAGCGCGAACGGGCGATGACGATTGACCTCGGCTTCGCCTGGCTGCCGCTGCCGAGTGGTACATCCGTCAGCATCGTTGACGTGCCCGGTCACGAGCGGTTCATCAAAAATATGTTGGCGGGCGTTGGCGGCATCGACCTGGCCATGCTGGTGATTGCCGCCGACGAAGGCCCGATGCCGCAGACGACCGAGCACCTGGCGATCCTCGATCTGCTCGATGTCCAGCACGGCATCGTCGTGCTGACCAAGCGTGACCTCGTCGATGATGACTGGCTGGAGCTGATCCGCGAAGAAACGCACGAACGACTGATCGGCACGAGCCTGGCCGAAGCCCCGATTGTTGCCGTCGATTCGCTGTCGCGTAGTGGTCTGGATGATCTAGTGGCCGAGATCGAGCGCCTGTCGGCCGAGGTTCCCGGACAGGTGACTGGCACCAGGCCGCGCTTGCCGATTGATCGGTCGTTTACGGTAGCCGGTTTTGGAACGGTCGTTACCGGCACGCTCACCGGCAGCGTTCTCGACATCGGCCAGGAAGTCGAGATCGTCCCGAGCGGTCGGCGCAGTCGCATTCGTGGCCTGCAGAGCCACGGGAAGAAGGCCGATCGCGCGCTGCCAGGCTCACGAACAGCCGTGAATCTGACGGGCATTGAGCGCGACGATATCCACCGAGGCGATGTGCTGACGACGCCGGGCTGGCTCCAGCCGACGACGATGCTCGATGCGCGCCTCCGCGTTGTCGCCGATGCGCCGGAGCCGCTCGAGCAGAATGAGCCGATCGACATTTTCATTGGCGCTGCTGAGTCTCCCGCACACCTGACGCTGCTTGACACTGAGCGGCTTGCGCCCGGCGCAGAGGGCTGGGTGCAGGTTCGGCTGGATCAGCCGGTCGCTGCTGTTGCCGGCGATCACTTCATTATTCGGCGCGCCTCGCCGAGTCAGACGCTCGGCGGCGGACGGATCATCGATCCGCATCCACGCCGACATCGACGTTTCCGTAGCGAGGTTCTGCATGACCTGGAGACACGCGCGACCGGCACGCCGGAAGAGCGGTTTGTGCAGGCGCTGGCAGACGGCCCACTTGAGCTTCGGGCGATAGTAGAGGGCTTGGGGGTGGATCTTGATTCGGCGCGCGCGATTGTAGCTGTGATTCGTGATCTGGTCATCCCACTGGGCGACGGCGACGACAGCACGTTGCCGCCCAACCGTTTTCTCGCTCAGACGGCGTTCGTCGATGCGCAGCGCGAGAATGTCGTGAAGCTGCTGACGGACTACCACCGCCGTGTGCCGCTGCGCCGTGGGATGCCGCGAGAGGACATCAAGAGCCGACTCGGTGCAAAAGGTCGTGCGGCTGATGCGCTGCTCGCCACGCTCACAGCTGACGGCAGCATCGACGATCTGGGCAGTCTGCTCGCCATGCCGGAGCACCAGATCGCTTTGTCGCCCGACCAGCAGCGGCAGGTTGACGCCTATCGAGCCGCGCTTGCTGCAGAACCGATCTCGCCACCTGGGCCGGACGCGTTTGACATTTCTGCTGATTTGCTGGCAGCGATGGCTGAGCTGGGCTACGTGGTGCGTGTCGCGGACGGCGTCGTCTACAGAATCGATGATCTGGCGGCGATCGAAGCCCGCGTGCGCGAAGTCCTCGACGCGAACGGCAGCATCACTCTGGCCGAATTCCGCGACGTCTTCGGCACCAGCCGCAAGTACGCGCAGGCTGTCCTGGAGTACTTTGATCGCCAGCGTGTGACGCGGCGCGTTGGCGATGCGCGCGTTCGAGGGAGTGGCTGAAATGCAGCGCCTGTATGTCGCACCGCATGCCGATGATGTCGCACTGTCATGTGGCGGCGCAATCGCGGCCGACGCGCGAACGACAGCACCAACGATCGTCACGGTGTTCGCCGGGCATCCGACCAGCAGCCTCGGCGAGTTCGCGAAGATGCAGCACGAACGCTGGGGGACAACCGCAGGCGACGTTGTCGATTTGCGCCGCGAAGAGGACTGCTGCGCAGCACGGGCGCTCGGGGCGCAGGTCACGCCGGTCTGGCTCGACGAGCTCGATGCCATCTATCGCGACGAGCGCTACGACTCCGACGACGCGCTCTTCGGCAAGATCCTCGATGCGGACATGGCCACAATCTCGCGCGTCGCTGACCTGCTAGCCGGGTTCGATGCGGACGAACTGGTCGTACCGTTGGCAGTCGGGCAGCACGTCGATCACCAGATCGTGCTCCGCGCAGCTCGGCGTGTGGCCGCTCGCGGCATTCCAGTCTGGGCCTACGCTGACATACCGTACGCGCTTGACCGTCGCGCACTCAGTTCGCGGATCGGCTCGGGCGTCACGCGCGAAGTGCGCCTTCGTCCGCTCGATGACGATGCGTTCGAGCGCAAGTGCCAGGCGATCGCCTGCTATGCATCACAACTTCCAGTGATCTTCCGCGACCGGGATGATTACCGCCAGGAGCTCGACCGCTTCGACCGCTGGATCGGGGGTGGCCAGCGCGCCGAAGTCCAGTGGCGCATCGTGCCATCGCGCCTGACGCATTAGTGTTGCGCGCGAGCAACAACTCTACGAGCGGGCAGCTTTCGCGCGAGCCTCATTCATTGCATCGCGAAGGCGGGTGGCTGACGCTCGCGCTGCCTGCTGGAAGTCGCTGCCGCTTGACGCGTACGAAATCGCGCGACTGGCATTGACGAGGATGCCGTAGCCTTCCGCATCAAGCCCGTTGATCACGGCTGCATCGAGGTCGCCTTCCTGCGCACCGATGCCAGGGATCAGGATCGGGAGTTCCGGCGCGGCCTGGCGAATCTCCGCCAGTTGGCGCGTCCAGGTTGCTCCGGCGACGAGGCCGATGTTGCCATCTGTGTTCCAGGTGCGGGCCTCGCGCACGACTGCCAGCGTCACCGTTTCGGTGCCGATGTCGTCCTGCAGCACACGATCCTGCAGCATTCCGCTGCCCGGATTCGAGGTCTTGGCCAGGACGAAGATCGCCTTGTCCGGGTAGGCCATGAATGGCTCAAGCGAATCGCGCCCGAGGAATGGGTTGACCGTCACCGCATCGTAGCGCCAGGTCTCGAAGACGGCCCGGGCATAGCCGGTGCTGGTGACGGAGATGTCGCCGAGCTTCGCATCGAGCAGCACCGGGATGTGCGCTGGGATGTCGTCACGAAGACGCGCAAGTGCTTCGACTCCGGGGATGCCGTACTGAAGATAGAAGCCCATGTTCGGCTTGTAGCAGCAAGCGAGATCGGCTGTGGCCTCGATGATCGCGCGGTTGAAATCGGCGACCGCCTGGGGGGTACGGGCAACACTCTCTGGAAACCGATTAATATCCGGGTCCAGACCGACGCACAGGAGCGACTGATTCTGATCCTGGGCGGCTCGTAAGCGCTGCGCAAAGGTGAGGGTCTCGACGGCCACGAGCACTCCTTTCGCCGCGCTCGGGCGGCGTTGAACGTTCGGCCCACATCTGCACGATGATATACTCGCGCGGGGTTCTCCGGCCAGTCGGGATCGTGCCGTGATCGCCTGTTTTGATGGCGCGTACTTGGCATCCCGTCGCGGAGTATCAGTGGGGGTAATCACACGTATGGTCACACCAGCAGGTGCTGCAACGCCACCGACGGTTTCGGACATTCTCGCTGCTCGCCAGGTCGTCAATCGTTACTTGCCGCCAACGCCGATCGTGCAGTCACCGGCGCTGAATGAGTACGTCGGCCTCGATCTGACGCTCAAATGCGAGAACATGCAGCCGGTTGGGGCCTTCAAGGTGCGCGGCGGCGTCTATTTCATGAGCCAGCTTGCGCCGGAGCAGCGCGCCCGTGGTGTCGTCACCGCATCGACCGGCAACCATGCGCAGTCGATCGCCTGGGCTGCACGAGAGTTTGGTATTCGCGCCGTTATTTACATGCCCGAGGTCAACAACCCGGACAAGGTTGCGGCAACCCGCCGACTTGGCGCTGAGGTCGTGGAGTCGGGTGCCGACTTCGACGAGTGCCGCGCCGAAGCCGAGGCGCGCGCCGAGCGGGACGGCATGCGCTACATCCATCCGGCCAACGAGCCGCACCTCGTTGCCGGCGTCGGCACCTACGCGCTCGAGCTCATCGAGTCTGCGCCGCACCTCGACACGGTGATCGTGCCGGTCGGTGGCGGATCGGGCGTCTGTGGCACCGCTATCGTCTTCAAGGCGATGCGCCCGCAGACACGCATCATCGCTGTCCAGACGCAGAACATGCCGGCCGTCTACGAGTCGTTCCATCAGCGCCAACTGGTTGCGCTGGAGGGCGGCAGCACATTTGCGGAGGGCCTGGCAACGCGGGTCGCCTTCGAAGCCCCGTTCCGCATCATGCAGGAGCTGGTCGACGACGTTGTCCTCGTCTCTGAGGAGGAGATGCGACAGGCGATGGTGCTGCTGCTCGACAAGGCGCACCTCGTTGCTGAGGGCGCTGGGGCGTCATCATTGGCGGCGGCGCGGATGATGGCGGACGACCTGCGCGGCCAGAACGTTGGCCTGATCGTCAGCGGCGGCAACGTGACACTTGATACGCTTCGCCACGCCATGGTTGACGAGCAGCCCTGGTAGCCTGACGAACGATTGCTGCGCCGAACCCGGCAGACGTGTGGAGGGACCGACAGCCGATGCTGGAGCTGTTCAGCCGATGGCTGCGACGATACCAGGGAATCGAAGCGAATCCGTTGTATCGGCTGGCTGCCGATGTAACGGTCGGTCGAATGCCACTGGATCGCGCCATTGACTCGGCTCAGTCGTTCCAGGTCAATGGCCGGATCGCCGACGGTGACCTGATCGAGCTTGACCATCAGGTCGAGTTTGATGCGCGCGCCAACCCAGAATTTGCACTGAACCTCGCCCGGCTCAACGTCGCCACCGCGCAGGCCAAAGGCTTTGAGAAAGTCCTCGTCGATCTGCGCCTGCGCGTCGCTGATTTGCTGATCCACGATCGTGACGACGGTGAGCGCGAGCACAATCTCCGCGAAGCGCTGATCACGGCCCAGCGCATCTCGTACGTCGCCGGCCAGAAGCGCGCCCTGAACCGCCTGGCGCGCGGCGCTTTCGAGCGCGGCGAGACCGAGATGGCTCGCGACCTGCTCATCCAGCAGCTCGACGCCGGACGCGAGGAATCCGACACCCGCGACGATATCCAGACAGCCATTCTCCTGGCGGACATCGCGCTGACCGACGGCGATGTCGCCAATGCGCACGACCTCTATCATCGGGCTGCCCGCAGCGCCCGCCGAATCGGCGACTACTCCAGTGCGGTCGACGCCCTGCTCCGCCAGGTCGCGATTCTGCGTGAGCGCGGCGACCTGCACGGCTGCCTGATGCTGCTGCAGCAGGCCAGCGACGCAGCCGATCGCACGGTCGACGACCCGCTGCAGGCCGAGGTCGCCTTCCGCACAGGCGCACTGATGCGCGAGCTCGACATGCCCGAGGAAGCAACCGAGCGGCTTGAGGTCGCACTGGATCGCGCTCGTCGGCTCGGCGACCTTTCGATGGAATCGCGCGCCCTGGGCATGCTCTCGCGGCTTGATTTGCAGTTGGGTCGGCGGGACGAAGCGATGCATCGTTTCGATGATGTCGTGGCGCTCGAATCGCGCCTCGGCAATCGCACCGAAGTCGCGCGAGCCAAGCTGGCCAAGGGCCAGATGTTCATTGAGGCGAGTCGACCGGCTGAGGCGATCCGCGAGCTGACCGATGCGCGCGACCTGATTCGCCAGGTGGATGACCCCGTCTTCAGCATTCAGTCGCACGGCCTGCTGGGTCGCGCGCTGATGCTCGTCCACCGCGAAGCCGAGGCGCTCAACGAGCTTGAGCATGCCGTCCACGGGGCGCGCGCGATGGGCGACATCCCCGGCGAGGCGCGCTGGCTGCTGGCCGCCGGTGAAGCGATGCTGCGCAGTGGCCAGTCCGACCACGCAACCGCGCTGGCGGAGCGCGCCGAAGAGCTCGCCCGTCTGACCGAAGACAACGCCTTGCGCTCCGAGGTCTATCACCTCGTCGGCCAGATCGCGTTGGCCGAGCAACGGCTGCCGGACGCCGAAGACGCGTTCATGTCCGCAGCTGCTGCGGGGCGTGCTGCCGGCATGCCTGGCCAGACGCTGCAATACCTGCCGCTGCTGGCGCGGCTCGCCGCCGAGTCGGGGCAATCGGACGAAGCGTTGCGCTACATCGACGCCGCGATCGACGAAGCTTCGGCAACCAGTGAGGTTGCACTCATCCCGCGTCTGCACAGCCAGGCCGCGCGGCTCCTGATGACCGCCGGGCAAGTGGAGGGCGCAGAACAGCGCTACATGCGTGCGGTGGATACAGCTGCCGCGCACGGCGACGACCACACCCGCGGACGTGCGCTTCAAGGCATCGCCGCCATTTATGACAAGCGCGACGATCTGGAGACAGCGCTCGACTTCTACCGCGACGCGCTGCAAGCGTCGATGACAGCCGACGATCAGCCGACAGTCGCCGCCGCGAACTACAACATCGGCGCGATCCTCTTCGATCAAAATCGCGATGATGAGGCTCGCAACCACCTGATCCAGGCACGCGACCACGCTGAACAGTTGCGCGACTTCGCCCTTGGCGATCGCGCGCGCTCATTACTGCGACAGCTCACGCCGCCGTCCGTCCCGTTCTCCGCCTGGGACCACGACGACGAGGAACTCGACCTCCCCATCAGCGAAGAACCCAGCCGCCCCCGCCACACCGACCCGCCGTATTAGGTTTCGGACTCAGTACGCTCTATAGGGGAAAACGGCGCGCAAACTTTTCGTACGGACAGGAACCGGCCTGTCCTCGCCGTGAGGCGACGCCCCCGCGCAGGATGACGGTATTCTGGACGTATCGCCCTCCATTCTGAGGCCGATGCGGTGCCACCGTGTCGGGTCGTCAGCATCCTGCGCGGGGAGTGATCGCCTCACGGCGATGGACAAGCCGGGTCATGTCCGTACGGGGGAGGAGAAGGGTGTGTCTCCCCCGACGCACTGCACACGACACACACATCTCGAGTCTGCCGGTACACTGGCTGCGGCGGGAGTGATGTCGCAGACGAGAGGGATGCGCGTGTTTGAGCGGTCAGGGGATGGATTCGGGCCACTGAATGGAGTGAGGGTCATCGACCTGGGGACGATGATCGCAGCGCCGTATGGCGCATCGCTGCTCGCGGACTTCGGTGCGGAGGTCATCAAGGTCGAGATGCCAGGCTCCGGTGATCCGAGCCGCGACCTGCTGCCGCAGATCGACGGCTACTCTGTCCGCTGGGCGGCGTTCGGACGCAACAAGAAATGCGTGACGATCAACCTCAAGACCGAATCGGGCCGCGCTCTCCTGCTCGACCTGGTACGAGAGTCGGACCTGATCATAGAAAACTTCCGTCCCGGCACGCTCGACCGCCTCGGCCTCGACTATGACACGCTGAAATCAGCCAACCCCGGCATCATCGTGGTGCGCATTTCTGGCTACGGGCAGTCCGGTCCAAACCGCGATCTGGCCGGATTCGGCACACCGGCGACGGCCTTCAGCGGCGTGACCTACCTGACCGGCCACACCGACCGACCGCCGGTGAGCCCACCGTTCTCGCTGGCGGACTACGTTGCCGGCCTGACCGGCGCGTTCTCGGCAATGATGGCGCTGTATTACCGCGACACCAGCGGCGATGCCGATGGACAGGAGGTGGATGTCTCGCTGTATGAGCCGCTGTTCCGCATGCTGGAGTCGCTCGTCGCCGAGTTTGACCAGCTCGGTCTCGTCCGCGAGCGCACGCCGTTTGTCGCCTCCGGTGCAAGCCCGGCCGGCACCTATCAGACGGCTGATGGCAAGTGGGCGGTGCTGGTCTGCAGCACCCAACGCACGTGGGAGCGACTGCCCGCCGCGATCGAGCGCCCCGATCTCCTGAGCGATCCGCGCTTTGCCACGAACGCCGACCGCGTGCAGCACGACGGCGAGTTGAACGCGATCCTGATCGACTGGTTCGGGCAGCGGACGTATGCCGAGGCAAAGGCGCTCCTGGATGCCGCCGGCTGCCCCGCCAGCCTGATCTACTCGATCGAGGACATCTTCGCCGATCCGCACTATCACGCGCGTGAGAACGTCGTTGAGGTCGATCATCCGACGATCGGTAAGCTGAAGATGCCGGGCATCGTGCCGAAGATGAGTCGCACACCCGGGAAGATCACGGCTGCTGGCCCCGCCCTCGGCGAGCACAATCTCGATGTCTTCGGTGATCTGCTGGGATTGTCCGAAGAGGATCTGGCGGACCTTGCGGACGCCGGTGTGATTTAGTCGACGTTGACAGGCAGCGGAGATGGCTGCTACCATCCGGTCAAACTGAACACGCATCGACGTTGAACGGAACAAGTACGCGCTCAGTCCTGACGCAGCGAGCCGACGGTTGGTGAAAAGTCGGTGTCAGCGCAGGCGCGGAATGGATCCGGGAGTTGCGCTCCGAACCGGGAATACCGCAGTAGGCAGCGCCGGCAGCTCTCCGTTATCAGGGAGCGGGATCGTACCATCTTCTCGATGGACGATTCGCTGAGGTGGGCCGTCCCGCACGGGAAGGCCAAACCGGGTGGCACCGCGGAGCGCGTCAGACGCCTTCGTCCCGATTTTGGGGACGAAGGTTTTTGTTGTCTCTGATTCTGGAGACACAAGCGGACGGGCGACGATACGGTGCATCTGCAGGCTTCACACACAGGACAGACTCGGCCAATGACGGTCGCCGAGTGGAGTCGAGCGAGTTGGCGTCGCTGAGCAACGTTCTCCCGCGCACTGCGCGACGCTTGATTGTTCTGTGAGTGAAAGCACGGATACCCACCATGGTCGACACGATTACCGAACAGCAGACCGCCGCCGAAGCGGCCGGTCCCAGGTACTCTCTCACCCTTGATGAGGTCGCGGCATTGCGCGACCAGGGGAACGTTATCCCGCTCTACCGCGAGATCATGGCTGATCTGGAGACCCCCGTTTCGGCGTACCTGAAAATTGCCGAGGGTCCCTACTCATTTCTGCTTGAGAGCGTTGAGGGCGGCACGACGCTGGCGCGCTACACCTTCCTCGGCTCGGACCCGTATCTGGTCGTCCGGCTGGAGAACGGCATCGCCAAGGTGAATCAGGGCGGCTACAAGCAAGCCGTTCCGTATGACGATCCGCTGGATGCTCTGCGCCAGTTCCTCGCACCGTACCGCAGCGTGCAGGTGGACGGCCTTCCAAGATTCCTCGGCGGTGCCGTTGGCTACCTGTCCTACGAGGCGGTGCGCTATTTCGAGAACCTGCCGGTTGCGCCGGAGCGACCGAATGACTTTCCCGACGGCGTGTTCATGTTCGTCGATTCGATGCTGGTATTCGATCACCTTGAGCGCAAGGTTAAGGTCGTCTCGCACGTCCACATCGACGACGCGACGCCGATCGAACAGTCCTACCAGGAGGCGATCGAGCGCATCGAGCGGCTGGCGGAGCGGCTGGAGGACGGCACCGCGGTCATCCCGGCCGGCGACCGCCCGCTTTCGGACCTGGCCGTTCGCGAACGCGCCAGATACAACATGGATCGACCGCAGTACAACGCGATGATCGAGCGCGCCAAGGAGTACATCCAGGCCGGCGACATCTTCCAGGTCGTCCTCTCGCAGCGTATCGAGGTCGAGACCGGCATTCATCCGTTCACGCTGTACCGGGCGTTGCGGACGGTGAATCCGTCGCCGTTCATGTTCTACCTGCAGCTCGGCGAAGAGCAGATCGTCGGCGCGTCGCCTGAGGCGCTGATTCGCATGGACGGTCGCAAGATGACGACGCACCCGATCGCCGGAACGCGCAGACGCGGAGCGGACGATGCCGAGGACATTCGGCTGGAGGCCGAGCTGCTGAGCGACGAGAAGGAGCGCGCCGAGCACGTCATGCTCGTCGATCTGGCGCGCAACGACATTGGCCGGGTTGCAACGCCCGGCACGGTCGAGGTTCCGGTGCTGCTGACGACCGAGCGCTTCTCGCACGTCATCCACCTCGTTAGCCACGTCACCGGCGAGATCCGCGACGACCTCAGCCCGGTCGATGCGTTGCGTGCCTGCTTCCCGGCCGGCACGGTCTCGGGCGCGCCGAAGATCCGGGCGATGGAGATCATCGCCGAGTTGGAGCGCGATCAGCGCGGCTTCTACTCCGGCTGCGTCGGGTATGTCGCCTACTCCGGCAACATGGACATGGCCCTCGCGCTTCGCACCGTCGCCTTCCGCGACGGCACAGTGATCATGCAAGCAGGTGGTGGGATCGTCTACGACTCGACCGCCGACTTCGAGTTCCAGGAAACACTGAACAAGATGGGCGCAAGTCTGCGGGCGATCGAGGTCGCTGAGCAGATCGAGCGCGATGCGCGCGGCCGAACATCGACCAGCGCGCTGAATGCGGAGGCGCGAGCATGATCGTCCTGATCGACAACTACGATTCGTTCACCTACAACCTGTACCAGTATCTCTGCGAGCTTGGTGCCGAGGTGAAGGTCGTCCGCAACGACAAGGTCAGCGTGCACGATATCCGGCTGATGCAGCCCGAGCGAGTCATCATATCGCCGGGGCCCTGCACGCCGCGCGAGGCTGGTATCTCGGTGCCGCTGGTGCAGGAGCTGGCCGGACAGGTGCCGATCCTCGGCGTCTGCCTCGGGCATCAGGCAATTGGCGCAGCATTCGGAGGCGAGATCGTCTCCGCCCCGGTGGTGATGCACGGCAAGCTCAGCCAGATCACCCACTACGGGCACGACCTCTTCGCTGGATTGCCGAATCCGTTCACCGCGACGCGCTACCACTCACTCATCGTTGAAGAGGAGTCGCTGCCGGACACGCTGGAGATCACGGCGCGATCGGAGGACGGCACGATCATGGCGCTGCGCCATCGCGAATGCGAAGTCTACGGCGTGCAGTTCCATCCAGAGTCGATCCTGACGACCGGCGGACATCGGTTGCTGGCCAACTTCCTGGGGCACGAGCGCCCTGCCGTTACCGATGGTCAACTCATCCACGGCTACTGATCGGGAGGACGATAGATGCTCAAGCCCTATATCCAGGCCGTCGTCGATGGTCAGCAGCTCGATCGCGCTGAGGCTACCAAGGCGATGGAAATCATCATGAACGGCGAGGCGTCGCCACCGCAGATCGGCTCGTTCCTGACGGCGATGCGGATCCGCGGCGAGACCGACGAGGAGCTGGCCGGATTTGCATCCGTCATGCGTGCCAAGGCGCTGCGCGTGCCGCTCGCCGGGGACTACCCGGTGGTCGACACCTGCGGAACCGGCGGCGACCATAGCAACTCGTTCAACATCTCGACGACGGCAGTTCGTTGTCGCCAGGCGTGGGCGTCCGTGCCGCCAAGCACGGCAACCGCGCTCGACCAGCCGCTGCGGCTCGGCTGATGTGCTGGAGGCCCTCGGCGTCAAGATCGAGCTGGCCCCAGAGCAGGTCGCTGAGTGCATCGACCGCGTTGGTATCGGGTTCATGTACGCACAGGCATTCCACCCGGCCATGCGGTTCGCCGGCCCGGTACGGCGTGAGATCGGTGTTCGCACAGTTTTCAACCTGCTGGGTCCGATCACGAACCCGGCCGGCGCGACGCACCAGGTGGTCGGCGTGCCGAGCGCCGACATCGCCAAGCGTCTGGCCAACGTGCTGGGCCTGCTCGGTTCGCAGCACGCGCTGGTCGTCAATTCCAGTGATGGGCTGGACGAGATCGGCATTGCCGGTCCGAGCAGCGTTTCCGAGATGGTCATGCGCGACAGCGTCTGGGTCACGAATTACGACGTCACGCCAGAGCAGTTCGGCCTTACGCGCTATGAGCCGGTAGCCGTTCGTGGCGGGAATGTCAGCGACAACCTGGAGATCATTCAGAACGTGCTCTCCGGTGCCGAGGGCGCGCAGCGCACGATCACGGTCTTCAACGCTGGTGCGGCGCTCTACGCTGCCGACGCGGTGGGCAGTATTCAGGACGGCATCGAGCTGGCCAAGTCGACGATCGACAGCGGCGCGGCGCGAGAGAAGCTTGAGGCACTTGTCTCGCTGACCAACCGGCTGACGGCCAGCGAGACGGTGGCGGCCTAACATGAGTACACGAGAGATTGAAGGCACGTACCTTCGAGATATTCTGATCAATACGGCCAACGAGGTCACCGTTCGCAAGGTGACAACTCCGCTGGCTGATGTTGAAGCAGCCGCGCGAACAACGCCGACGCCGGTCGATCTGATCGCCAGGCTACGCGAGCCGGGCGTCTCGGTGATCGCCGAGTTCAAGCGCGCGTCACCGTCCAAGGGACTGATCAATCCTGACGCGACGGTGGACTCTGTCGCGCGCGCCTATCTGAGCGCCGGTGCCGCCGGTATCTCTGTCCTGACCGACGAGCGCTTCTTTCGAGGATCGCTCGACGATTTGCGCGAGGTTGCGGCGTTCGCGCATGCTGCAGCACCGGCTGCCGGAGTGCTGCGCAAGGACTTCGTCATCGACTCATATCAGATCGCCGAGGCACGCGCGGCGGGTGCCGATTGCGTCCTGTTGATCGTCGCGGCGCTGGATGACGACGAGTTGCGCGATCTCTACGCGGCGGCTGCTGACTACGGCTTGCAGGCGCTCGTCGAAGTGCATGACGAGCAGGAGCTAGAGCGCGCGCTGGCGATCGACGCCACGCTCCTCGGCATCAACAGCCGCGATCTGCGCTCGTTCGCCGTCGATCTCGGGACGATCGAGCGCGTGGCGGCGCAAGTGCCGCCGACGGTCACGCTCGTTGGCGAGAGTGGCATCCGCACACGCGCTGATGTCGAGCGGCTGGAGGCTGCCGGGGTTCACGCAATCCTCGTCGGCGAGACACTGATGCGGGCTGCCGACCCGGCTGCTGCGCTGCGGGAGCTGGTCGGATGACGCGAGTGAAGATTTGCGGAATCAGCGATTCGCACCACGCGGCTGTCGCTGCCGAGAGCGGCGCGGATTTCATCGGCGTGGTGTTCTATCCACCAAGTATTCGTTATGTCACGCTTGTGCAGGCGCGTGAAGTAGCGGCAGCTGTCTCGGGAACCTCGACGAAGGTCGTCGGACTGTTCGTCAACACGCCGCCCGATGAGATCAACCGCGTCGCGGACACAGTCGGGTTGGATCTCGTGCAGCTCTCCGGCGATGAGACGCCGAAGGACGCGGCGCGAGTCGAGCGACCGATAGTCGCCACCGTCCGCGCGGATTCGTCCGGGCGTGTCGACGAGGAGCGCCGCTTCAACCGCTGGATCAACGGCTCGGTGCAACCCGCCGCGATCCTGCTTGATGCCCACGTGCCTGGCATGTACGGCGGCACCGGCACCGTCGCCGACTGGTTTGTTGCTGCGGACTTCGCTGCCCGCTACCCGGTGTTGCTGGCTGGTGGCCTGACGCCGACTAGTGTCGGCGAGGCGATCCGACGGGTGCATCCATATGCTGTTGATGTTTCGACAGGCGTCGAGACGGACGGTGTGAAAAACGAACACAAGATCCGCGCATTTATCGAAGCGGCGCGGCGTGCCGATGAAGAGCTCGCCCGCCGACAGTCGACCAGCACAGCTGCGATTTACGGGAGGTAACTGATGGCTTCGACGACACAACACCATCCACCCGCTGCGAGTCTGCCCGATGAGTTCGGACGGTTCGGGGAGTTCGGTGGTGCCTACGCGCCTGAAACGCTCATGCCAGCGATCCATCAGCTCACCCGCGCCTGGACGGAGGTGTCGGACGACCCAGCGTTTGAGCAGCAGCTCGCCGATCTGCACCGGACCTACATCGGTCGTCCCACGCCGCTGACTCACGCCGCCAATCTGTCGCAGCTCTGGGGCGGCGCGCAGGTCTATCTGAAGCGCGAGGACCTCGCCCATACTGGCGCACACAAGATCAACAACGCCATCGGTCAGGCGCTGTTGGCGAAGCGTATGGGTAAGCAGCGCATCATCGCCGAGACCGGCGCTGGTCAGCACGGCGTCGCGTCGGCGACCGCCTGCGCGCTCCTTGGCCTGGACTGCATCGTCTACATGGGCGAGATCGACATCCAGCGCCAGTCGCTCAACGTCTTCCGCATGAAGCTGCTCGGCGCAGAAGTGCGGCCCGTCTCCAGTGGATCGAAGACGCTGAAGGATGCGCTTAACGAAGCCATCCGCGATTGGGTGACGAACGTCGAGACGACGTATTACCTGCTCGGCACTGCCGCTGGCATGCACCCGTACCCCAAGATCGTCCGTGATCTGCAATCAATCATCGGTCGCGAGGCGCGTGCGCAGATTCAGGAAGCCATTGGCAAGATGCCAAAGGCGGTCGTCGCCTGCATCGGTGGCGGCTCGAACGCGATCGGTATTTTCCATCCGTTCGCTGACGATGAGGATGTCGCGCTCGTCGGCGCTGAGGCCGGTGGCTACGGCGTGGAAAGCGGCAAGCACGCCGCCAGCATCACCGCCGGCAAGGTCGGTGTGCTGCACGGCTCGAAGTCGTATCTGCTGCAAGACGAG
This sequence comes from Thermomicrobiales bacterium, assembly GCA_023954495.1. Taxonomy (NCBI): domain Bacteria; kingdom Pseudomonadati; phylum Thermomicrobiota; class Thermomicrobia; order Thermomicrobiales; species Thermomicrobiales bacterium. Next base: position 15,322 of record JAMLIA010000057.1, read on the forward strand.
CACGGGCAGGTGATCGAGGCGCACTCGATCTCGGCCGGTCTGGATTATCCGGGCGTCGGGCCGGAGCTCTCCTACCTGCACTCGATTGGCCGACTGGAGGCTGGTGCCGTGACCGACCAGGAGGCGCTGGAAGGCCTGAAGCTCCTGTCGGTGACAGAGGGCATCATCCCGGCGCTCGAATCGGCCCACGCGATCTATCTCGCCGAGACAATCGCCAAGCGCTACGAGCCGGAGGACGCAATCATCATCAATCTGTCAGGTCGTGGCGACAAGGATATGCACACGGTTGCGCAGGCACTGGGGGTGACGTTGTGACGAACACTGCACCGACGAGGACGAATCAGAAGACAACGTCCCGTGTGACCGCCGCGTTCGCGCGCGCGAAGGCCGAGGGGCGTGCTGCGATCCTGCCCTATGTCACGTCAGGTTGGCCAGAGCTCGACGACACCGAGCGCATCGTCAAGGGACTGGTGGCTGGTGGCGCTGACCTGATCGAGCTCGGCGTGCCGTTCTCCGATCCAATCGCTGATGGCCCGACGATTCAGCGCACGAGCCAACGGGCGCTGGATAACGGCATGACGCCGGACGGCGCACTGGAGATCGTGCGGCGGCTGCGCGCGAGCGGCATTGCGACGCCTGTGTTGTTCATGGGATACTACAACCCAGTATTCGCATATGGTCTGGATGCGTTTGCCAGAGCATGTGCCGAGGCCGGGGTCGATGGCTTGATGATCCCGGACCTGCCACCCGAGGAAAGCGATGAGCTGCTCGCGGCCTGTCTGGATAATGGGATACACCTCGTTTACTTTCTCGCTCCGACGAGTACCGCGGAGCGAGTTGAGGCTGTCCTCCAGCGCGCAAACGGCTTCATCTACCTTATCTCCCTCACCGGCGTCACCGGTGCGCGCGACCAGCTCCCGACCGGTTTGGGTGACTACGTCGTGCGGGTGCGGCGGCACACCCAGCTACCGCTAGCCATCGGCTTCGGCATCTCCAAGCGCGACCAGGTTGTCGTGGCGGAGGGGCTGGTCGATGGCGTTGTTTGCGGGACCGCGCTCCTGACTGACCTGGAGCTCGCCCGTCCTGATGAGCTCGAGGAGCGCGCTGCCGGATTCATCCGCATGTTGCGCGGCGATTGACGAGCGGGACGGCAGCCATGTGCGTCAGAGCCGGTCGCTCAGATCAGATAGCGATCGAACGACCCGGGTTTTGAGGAGAGGACGCACATGGCCTGCCGGGCAATTCGCGGGGCGACAACCGTTGAGTCGAACACCGCAGAGGACATCCTTGAGGCGACCGACGAGCTGCTACGCACCGTCGTGGGACTCAATGAGCTGGCGCCGGACGACGTCGTTAGCATTATCTTCACAACGACGACTGATCTCAATGCGACATTCCCAGCCGTGGCAGCCCGTGCGATGGGGCTCGATCAGGTGCCGCTGATGTGCTCACACGAAATGGCAGTGCCTGGCGCACTGGACATGGTCGTGCGCGTCATGATGCACATCAACACCGAGAAGCCCGCGGTCGAGATCAAGCACGCATATTTGCGCCGCGCACGCGAGCTGCGTCCCGAGTGGGGCCGTGAGCCGGTGCGAGCCTGAGACGATAACTCCGGCGACACGAGGCGGCTGCCGGACTGAAAGGGATTCCCAGTTGATTATCATCATGAAACACGGCTACGAAGATACTGAGCTGCAGCGCGTCATCTCGCGCGTTGAGCAGGCTGGTCTGCGCACGCACATCTCGATCGGCGACAACACGGCGATCGTCGGCGTCGTTGGTGTGCCGATCCCGCCCGACCTGCAGTCCGAGCTGGAGGTCAGCGGCGGTGTCGAAGAGGTGCTGCGCGTCACCAAGCGCTACAAGCTGCCGAGCCGTGAGTACCACCCAGACCCGACACGCTTCACCGTCAGAGGGGTCGAGATCGGTGGCGATGAGGTTGTGATCATCGCCGGTCCGTGCTCAATCGAGACGCGCGAGCAGACGCTTGAGACGGCGCGCGCGATCAAGGCGGCCGGCGCGAAGATTATGCGCGGTGGCGCATTCAAGCCGCGCACCTCGCCATACGAGTTCCGTGGTCTCGGCGAAGAGGGCCTGCAGCTGATGGCCGAAGCCCGCGATGAGACCGGCATGCCGATCATCACCGAGGTGCTGGCACCGGGCGATGTCGATCTCGTGGCGCAGTACACTGACATCTTCCAGGTCGGCGCGCGCAACTGCCAGAACTACCTGCTGCTGGAGGAAGTCGGCAAGACCGACATCCCTGTCATGCTGAAGCGCGGCATGAGCGTCACCGTCGAAGAGTGGTTGATGGCCGCCGAGTACATCATGGCGCAGGGCAATCAGAACGTGATCCTCTGTGAGCGCGGCATCCGCACTTTCGAGACGGTCACGCGCAACACGTTCGATCTGAACGCGGTCCCGGCGGTGAAGCGCCTGTCGCACCTGCCGGTGTTCGCCGATCCCAGCCACGCGACCGGCAAGTGGTATCTCGTCCCGGCAATGTCGCTGGCGGCGGTTGCTGCCGGCGCGGACGGCCTGATGATTGAGGTCCACCCGAACCCGGATCATGCGAAGTCGGACGGCGCACAGTCGCTGACCTTCGAGAACTTCGCCAAGCTGATGCCGCAGATCGACGCCGTCGCGCGTGCGGTCAATCGCTTCGCCGCCACCTCCGCCGACGAGCCGGTGGCCGTCGCGGACTAATACCGACCATGATCCCGTTGAGAGCAGCCAGCGCCAGACCGGCGCTGGCTGCTCTCGTTCGTTCAGCCAGCAAACACCGTACAATTCACGATTCGGAGCCAGGTTGGCAACCGAGGCAGCGATCGACAGTCTCAGTGGGCCGCCGCTGCCAGCATGTCGAGCAATCAAGCAGGGCATCCAACCCCGAAACCTGTCATTTCGAACCACAGTGAGAAATCTCTCGTGTGTTGGAATGGGTTGGACACTGAGGAGATCGTTCGGCGATCGCGCCAGCGAAAGTAACGACCCGCACAGGAGAGCGACATCGAAGACTCATCTCTGTTCTGGGCAATACTGAATCGTGAATCTTGAGGCACACATGGTAGATACACCCGCAACCGAACAACGCGAACGCATCCAGGCCGGCGATACATTGGAGCTTGAGCTGACTGACATCGCCTTCCACGGCGCGTCGATCGGCCGTCAGGACGGGCAGGTCGTCTTCGCTGACTACGGCATCCCCGGCGAGAAGTCGAACGTCCTGATCGAGAAGGTCAAGCGCTCGATGCTGCTGGCGCGCGTGACTGAGCCGATCGAGCCGTCTGCCGATCGGGTCGAGCCGCCCTGTCCTTACTTCGGCACCTGCGGCGGCTGTCAGTGGCAGCACATTGCCTACGAGCGCCAGCTTGAGCTGAAGGCGTACGTCGTCGCCGAGCAGTTGCGCCGCATCGGGAAGTTCGATGAGCCACCAGTATCGCCGATGATTGGCTGCCCGAATCCGTACGGCTATCGCAACAACGCGCGCTTCACGACCAACCCGGACGGCGAGCTTGGCTACATCTCGCGGCCCGGAAGCGGCCGAAAGTTCATGCGCATCGAACGCTGCATGATCATGGACGACAAGATCAACGATGCACTGGCCGAGATGCAGGGCAAGGCCAAGGTCAAGCACCAGGTCGTCGTTCGCTACGGCGTCCACACCGATGAGCTGCTGATTCAGCAGGACCTGTCCGAGCTCGTCCCCAGCCTGCCATCGGCGCGCGAGCATTACACCGAAGAGCTGCTCGGCACGCCGTTTCGCGTGTCGGCGTCATCGTTCTTCCAGACCAACACCGTCCAGGCCGAGCGACTCGCTGAGCTGGCGATCGAGCGCATGGAACTGACTGGCAACGAGGTCGTCGTCGATGCCTACGCCGGCGTCGGGACGTTTGCGGCGCTGGTTGCCCCCCACACGCAGCGCGTCATTGCGATCGAGGAATCTGCGTCGGCCCTCGACGATGCCAAGGTTAATCTCGCTGTGTTCCCGAACGTGGAGTACTACTCCGGCAAAGTCGAGAAGCTTTTGCCGGATCTGGAGATCGAGCCGGACGTGATCCTGCTCGATCCTTCGCGCAACGGCATGGCGCAAGGCGCAATCGACGGCGTGCTGAAGCATCGCTCGAAGCGCGTCGTCTATGTCTCCTGCGACCCGGCGACGCTCGCGCGCGACCTGCGTATTCTGGTCGATGGCGGCTATCGTCTGCTCGATGTGACGCCGGTTGACATGTTCCCGCAGACCTATCACATCGAGTGCGTCGCGACGCTGGACCTGGTGTGACCATGGGGTCTGATACTCCGAGCCTGGTGCTCGCGTCGGCGTCGCCGAGGCGACGCCAGTTGCTGGCGCTGCTGGGCGTGCCGTTCGAGGTCGCGCCGGCTGATATCGAGGAGTGGGCACCGGATCGACTGTCTCGCCCGGAACGGCTGGCGCGGAGACTGGCGCGCGAGAAGGCACTCGCCATCCGCCCCAGATTCTCTGACGCTGTTGTGCTTGCCTCCGATACCATCGTCGTCGATCGCGGGCACCTGCTGGCCAAGCCGCGTGATACCGCCGAAGCGCGCGCGATGTTGCGCCAGTTGCGCGGACGCCAACACCGCGTCATCACCGGCGTCGCGATTCTCCCCGGTAATCGACAGGCGC
>JAMLIA010000058.1 GCA_023954495.1 Thermomicrobiales bacterium
GCCCAGCGAGATCTATGTGTACGCAGCACTGCAGAGCGGAATTCCCTACGCCAACGGGGCGCCGAACTTGACCACCGATCTTCCTTGCATGGAAGAGCTTGCGATCGAGCGGAAGGTCCCCGTCACCGGTAAGGATTTCAAGACAGGTCAGACGCTGATCAAGACGATCCTGGCTCCAGGGTTCAAGGCTCGAATGCTCGGTATGCGCGGTTGGTACTCGACGAACATCCTCGGCAACCGTGACGGTGAGGTCCTTGATGACCCCGAGAACTTCAAGAGCAAAGAGGTGTCGAAGTTGGGAGTCATCGACACGATCCTGCAGCCAGATGTGTACCCCGACCTTTACGGCAACATCGACCACGTGGTGCGGATCAATTACTACCCGCCGCGTGGTGACAACAAAGAGGGCTGGGACAACATCGACTTCTTCGGCTGGCTCGGTTATCGCATGCAGATCAAGGTCGATTTCCTCTGCCGCGATTCGATCCTCGCCGCGCCGCTGCTGCTCGATCTCGCACTGTTCCTCGACCTCGCCAAGCGTGCCGGTATGAAGGGCATCCAGGAGTGGCTGTCGTTCTACTTCAAGAGCCCGCAACACGCCGAATCGGTCTACCCGGAACACGACATCTTCATCCAGCAAACAAAGCTCAAGAACACCTTGCGCTGGATGATGGGTGAAGACCAGATCACCCACCTCGGCCAGGAGTACTACGCCGAGGACTGACGCGGCGCGTAGTGCGGCGGATCAACGAACCGGGCTCCCCCAGGGCCTCATTCAGCATGGGGAGCCCGGTCGGCAGTCGGCCTGGCAGATAGTCATGTTGGGTGGACTGTCAGTGCCAAAGTGGCGAACATGTTGGCGCGACAGACCACACCTTGTCCTGTCATTTCGAGCGCGCACGCGAGAAATCTCCCCTGCATTGGACTGTATCGGACGGGTGGGAGATCTCTCACTGCGGTTCGAGATGACAGAGTACGAGGTTGGCTATCGGCCCGAACGATCGGGAAATCTGGCGTTGGCAACCCAGCGAGTCCTCTGTCGAGCGCACGTTGTCCCTCGGCTCAGCTCCAGCTATGCGCGCTTGTCTGACGCACGAGGCCGTATAGTGACCCCTACCATAACCTTGTGCGGCACGAGATACCGATGTTCGAGGAATGGATGGGGAAATGGCTGCTTACGAAACCGTCTTCACGATGGATACGTCCAGCATCAAGTACGGTCCCGGCTCGACGAGCGAGGTCGGCGAGGAGATGCGGCGGCTGGGCGCGCAGCGCGTCATGGTCGTCACCGATCCGCGCCTGACCGATAGCACTGCGGTGCAGACGACGATGGCGTCACTCCGTGATGCCGGCATCGACGCCGTGCTGTATGACCAGACGCGCGTTGAGCCGACCGATGCGTCGTTCCTCGATGCGATTGCCTTCGCGACGGAAGGCCAGTTCGATGGCTACGTCGGCGTCGGCGGTGGGTCGAGCATCGACACTGCCAAGGTGGCGAACCTCTACGCGACCTGGCCGGCCGACCTGCTGGAGTACGTCAACGCGCCAATCGGCCGCGCGACACCGGTGCCGGGGCCCGTGAAACCGCTGATCGCGATCCCGACAACCGCCGGAACCGGCAGCGAGACGACCGGCGTGGCGATCTTCGACTACGTACAGATGCACGCCAAGACCGGCATCGCCCACCGCGCACTGCGCCCGGTGATGGGCATCATCGATCCGGACAACACGCGCTCGATGCCGCCGATGGTGGCGGCCTGCTCCGGATTTGATGTCCTCTCGCACGCCGTCGAGTCGCTGACGGCGCTGCCGTATAACGAGCGACCGGCCCCGGAGAGTCTGGCAATGCGACCGGCCTATCAGGGCTCGAACCCGATCTCCGACCTGTGGGCATCGAAGGCGATCGAGATGGTCGCGGCCAACATCCTCCGCGCCGTCGAGACGCCGGAGGATGACGACGCGCGCGGCCAGATGATGCTCGCCTCAGCGTTCGCCGGCATCGGCTTCGGCAACGCCGGCGTCCACCTGCCGCACGGCATGTCCTACCCCGTCTCGGGCATGGTCCGCGAATACCAGCCAGCCGGATACGAGGTAGGCCACCCGATCATCCCGCACGGCATGTCGGTAATCCTGAACGCTCCGGCTGTCTTCCGCTGGACGAGCGTGGCCAACCCACAGCGCCACCTGTTGGCCGCACGGCTGATGGGTGCCGACACCGAGGGCGCGTCCGACGAGGACGCCGGAACCATCCTCGCCAACGCGATGATCGACCTGATGCGCCGCACCGGCGTTCCGAATGGCCTCGCGGCGGTCGGCTTCGAGGGTGATGACATCCCGGCGCTTGTGGCCGGCACGATCCCGCAGCACCGCGTCACCAAGCTCTCGCCGCGCCCAGCCTCCGAGGAGGACCTGGCAGGCCTGTTCGCCGACGCGATGCGCTACTGGTAACGCCGCATCATCTTGCCGGTGGCTGACATGCGTCGTTGGTCACCGGCAATTTCTCCGATACACCCCGTCCTCCCCGCCATGTCGAAACCGAGCAGAATCCTCAGGAAACTCACAACCCGTGTTGTGTTTCTGTTAAAGACCGCCCCGTAGCGTTGATTCAGGCCCGACCAATTGGTGCCGCGGCCGCGAGCTGACACGTTACGGGGATACCGATGCAGCAATCTCCAACCGGGAACCTCTTTGTCCCGCCACCGAATGGACACGCGCCAGCCGAGAGAGCCAACGGACTGGCGGCGCTCTCAAACCTGCGCACATTCAATCGCTATGAGCTGAAGTACATCGCCGACCGACGCCTCGTTGCCGGATTTCGTGAGGAGCTACCGGAGAAGCTCGACCGCGATCCGCACGGCCTCGAAGGCTTCTACCCGGTCTGGAGCACCTACTACGACACGAGCGACCTGCTCTTCTACTGGGAGAAGATGGAGGGCGAGCGCTTCCGCCGCAAGCTACGTATCCGCCATTACGGCGACCCGGACGAGCTGACCGCGGAGACGCCGGTCTGGGTCGAGATCAAGCAGCGGGTCAATCGTGTGACACAGAAGCGGCGGCTGAGCCTGCCGTATGCCGAGGCGCTGCGTCTCTGTGCCGGTGCTGATCCGTCGTCGTGCGCGCCGGAAGACGAGCACGTCGTCGAGGAGATCCTCGTGCTGGCGAACACGCTGCGTCTGCGCCCGATCGTCACCCTCGGTTACGTCCGCGAGGCGTACCTGGGACGCGGGCAAGACAGCGGCCTGCGCCTGACGATCGACAGCCGCATTCGCGGCCGCGACCGCGATCTGCCCATCAACATTGCCGGAGAGAATCGCTTCTTCGTCCAGCCGCACCTCTCAGTTGTTGAGGTGAAGGTGAACGAGCGCGTCCCCTACTGGATGACCGAGCACATCGCCCGCCACAACCTGACGTTGCGCCGGATCTCCAAATACTGTCAGGGCGTCCAGGCATACGACGTTGCGCCGCGCTCGGCGTTCCACGATGCGCGCATCGACGAGTCGTCGCTGCTGCACGCGAATTCGTAAGGACACCGCAGATGGGTTTTGAGGATCTTACCGGAACATTCAGCGTCGCCGACATTGTGATGTCGATCGGCCTGTCGTTCCTGCTGGCCGTCGTCATCGGCTTCGTCTATCGCTGGACACACAGAGGTGTGTCCTATAGCCAGACCTTCGTCCACACGCTCGTCATTCTGGCCATGATCGTGTCCGTCGTGATGCTCATCGTTGGCTCCAACATCGCCCGCGCGTTCGCTCTCGTCGGCGCGCTCTCGATCATCCGCTTCCGCAACGCGATCAAGGAAACTCGCGACGTTGGCTTCATCTTCTTCGCCATGGCAATCGGCATGGCAACCGGCACCCGCTTCTACACGCTTGCGGCGGTCGCAACAGGTGCAATCAGCGGCGCGACGATCCTGATGGAGCGCTTCAACATGTTCAAGTTGGATGTCCGCAGCCAGATTCTCAAGATCCAGCTCCCAGCCGGAATGGACTACTCGACCCTCTTCGACGATGTGTTCCTGCGCTACACCAGCCAGTCTGAGCTGATCAGCGCCGAAAGCATCCGCGCCGGGGCGCTGACTGAGCTGATGTACACGGTGCGACTGAAGGGCTCGGCCAAGCCGTACGAGCTGATCCACGACCTGCAGGAGCTGACGGCGGGACAGAAGGTCACGCTCCTGACCGGCTACGACCAGACCGATCTCTAGCGCAAAGAGAAGACGACATGTCACACGTCACACGCTTTTTTCAATCGCTCCGCTGGAAACGCAACCGCAAGCTGGTCAGTGTGCTGCTCGTCGGCTTCGCCGTCCTGGTTCTCGGCTTCGGCAGTGCCCGGGTAACAGCGATCACCTCCAGCGAGCGACACGACGGGCCAGTTGATGTCACGATCGACATCCAGGGGATGGAGGACATCTTCGATCAGAGTACCGTCCACGAGGTCACGGTCACGTTCGATCAGGATGACTACGACCGGATGATCCAACAGTACGAGGCCGACGGCACCAAGGACTACATCGAAGCCAGCATCACCATCGACGGCACGACTATCAGCTCGGTCGGGCTGCGGCTGAAAGGCAACTCGACGCTGCGCGGCCTGAGCGGCACATCGACGACGACAGATGGTCAGGGCTTCCCGCAAATGCAGCCCGACAGCACCACCGATGGCGCGACGCCGGACGCAACGCCCGACACCACCGATGACACTGCCCAGCCCGCCGGTGGGCAGGGGTTCGGCGGCATGGGCGGCGGCATGAGCAGCAGCCTGTCGTTCGACGATCCGTCCAGCCTGCCCTGGCTCATCAGCTTCGACGAGTTTGTTGATGGCCAGCGCTATCAGGGGTACGAGGAGATCGCGATCCGACCGACGACCAGCGGCACGACGATGCTGAACGAAGCGCTCGCGCTGAATCTCGTCGGCGAAGCCGGCCAGGCAACCCAGCTCGCCAGCTACAGCTCGTTCACTGTCAATGGTGCTGAGGCGCAGTTGCGGCTGCTGGTTGAGGTTCCGGAAGAGTCGTATACCGAGCGCAACTTCGAGACGGACGGCGTGCTCTACAAGGCGCTCTCGACCGGCTCGTTCTCCTACCTCGGTGAAGACCCGCTGGCCTACGAGGACGCATTCAAACAGATCACCCGCAAGAATCAGCAGGATCTTGAACCGCTCATCGAGCTGCTGAAGTGGGTTGATGAATCGTCCGACGAGGAGTTCGCCGCCCACCTTGCCGACTATGTCGATGTCGAATCCTTCGCGCAGTACATCGCGTTGCAGGACCTGCTCAACAACTTCGATGACATGAGCGGTCCGGGCCAGAACTACTACCTCTGGTACGACCTCGATACCGGCAAATTCTCGGTACTCACCTGGGATCTGAACCTGGCCTTTGGGCAGGGCATGGGCGGCGGCAACTTCGGGGGCGGTCAGATGCCGAACTTCCAGACCCAGGACGGCACCACCCAGGACGGTACGACGCCTGACGGCGCGACTGACCAGACGCAGCCGCAGCCTCCCACGGACGGCCAGCAAGTGCCGAGCGGTGGACAGGTGCCGACAGACGGTCAAACTTCGCCCGACGGCCAGATGCCAACCGACGACGGCACCACAACCGATGGGCAGACTCCTGCCAATGGCCAGATGCCAAACGGTGGGCAGCGTCCGACAGGCGGATTCCCGGGCGGTGGCCAGATGCCCAATGGTGGCCAGTTCGGGGGCGGCAACGCTGGCGGCATGGGCGGCAACCTGCTGAAGGAACGCTTCCTCGCCTCAGATGCCTTCTCCGACATCTACGCGCAGGCCTACGCCGACGTCTACAACGCGCTGTACGGCGACGGTCAGGCGCTCGCCGAACTCGATGCGCTCAGCGCCGTGCTCGCCAACTCCGGCCTCGTCGATGAGGCAACCCTCCAGTCGGAAGTGGAAGCGCTCCGTTCAGCCATCGAAACCATGATCGCTGCCGGACCAACCGTGACGACGACCACGACAACAACTCCGTAGCTGTCGCGACGGCTACCCGACATAGCGACACCCGTAGCTGAGCGCTACGGGTGTCGTGTGTCTGGATCACGCTCGCATCCGATATGGTCGAACGCCGCTATTCAATCCCCGGGCGCATCACACCGGCCAGATCATTGTCGCGCTGGTGCGGCTGGCCGATGGCCTGCATCAGGGCCAGGTTGTCAGTCGTCACCGCGCCAACGCCCAGCGCGATCAGGTCGTTTGCGCGCTGGACATCGTTGACCACCCAGGCGTTGATAAACAGGCGCTGCTCACGGAGCCAATCGACCAGACCAGCATCGAGGAGCGTCTCCTTGATCGTCACGCCATCCAGCATCTTGGCCAGCTCCTCGTCGGCCAGCAGCACCAGCAACTCGTAAGTCTCACCGATGCTGAGCGCGCGCAACGCGTGCGGGGCGCTCTCGGCCAGCACCCCCAGCGCGGCGGGATCGCGCGACGACACCAGGAAGATCTTGTCGGCGTATGCTTCGTCGTTCAGCAGCGCCGCCACCTCGTCGAGATACCAGTCTGCCGACGACTTCAGGTCGAACTGAATCGCCTCAGCCTCGGTGGTTGCATCGAGGACGTCGCGCACCGTCGAGCCACGGAACCAGCGCTCAGCAAACCGACCCTTCGGCTCGGAGTGTCCGGCATAGAGTCCACCAGCGTACGGGATCACATCAATCTCAACGATGTCCGCCCCGTGGCTCATCGCATCGCGCGCAGCGATGACGCTGTCACCGGCGTTGTGAGCGACGACAAACGTCCCACTATGGCCGGTCAACAGGTCGCGCTCGAATGCTTCGTAGTACAGTCGCGGACGCTGGCGGTTTGCGTAGCGATCTGCCAGGCGATCCTCGACGAGCAGGGCACAGACAACCAGCATCGCGATAATCGCGATGCCACTCGAGAGTATTCTGAGCCTGCTGGAGCGAATGTTCGCCATTCGTCGCTCCTTACGTCAAGTTGCCAGTAGCGCGAGGCGCGACGCTCAACACCACGACAGGATCACGATTGATCGACCTGCATACACATATTCTTCCAGGCGTGGATGACGGTCCGATGACGATCGTTGACGCGCTGGCGATGCTGCGGCTGGCCGCTGCCGACGGCATCACGACGCTCGTCGCCACCCCGCACAGCCACCACGCCCGCGACACCGATATCCGACTCGCCGCAGAACAGCTGCAACGCGCCGCCTGTGCAGACGGGCTGCCACTCACGATCCTGCCGGGCAGTGAGGTGCGCATCACGTCCGGTCTGGATCGCGCGTTCCGGGCTGGCGAGTTGCAGACCATCAACGACGGACCGTGGCTGCTGTTGGAGCTGCCATTGCACGATGAATGGCCGCTGCCGCTGGTACTCGGCGTGCTGGAACGCCTGAGGAATGTCGGCGCTCGCCCGATCCTTGCCCACGCAGAACGCTACCCGTTCGTCCAGCGCCACCCCGCCGCAGTCACCGACATCGTCGTGCTCGATGTACCGATCCAGATCAACGCACAGTCTCTGCTCTATCGCGATACGGATCCCGACCGCGTCACCGCCGAAGCGCTGCTCCGCGCCGGCCTCGTCCACCTGCTCGCCAGCGACGCCCACAACGCCCGCTACCGCCCACCGGTGCTCAGTGCTGCGCTGGCATGCGTCGCCGACCTGACCTGCCAATTAGTTCCGACGCAGATGCAGAACCTTGCGCGTGCCATTGTCGAGGGGCGCGAGGTTGAGGTGCAGGTGCCGCGGCAAGAATGTGCAGCAGACTCTACGCATGAATAGACGAGCGCAATGAAGAATCCGTCCCTCCCCGCCTGACTTCCTCAAACGGGCGGGAGATTTCTCGCGTGCGCGCTCGAAATGACAGAGGGCGGGGTTGGCTGTCGAATCGGACTGCTCGCCATTTTCGGCAATGTCGAGCGGCTGGATCGGCAACCTCCATTTTCCTCTATCATCTTGAGCGCGTAGGCGAAAGATCTCCCCCCGGTCGACTCAGTCCGACGCTGGGCAGATTGCGGCGGTGGCTGCCGTAACTGCGTGCCCTCCCGCTACTGCCGCCTTGGCCTGACCATCGCGTCAGTCCAGCCGGAGTCGCGCTCGGCGACCAGGTCGGAGCGGCGGATCTTGCCGGCTTCGTTGCGCGGCAGAGCGGGCAGGAACTCGTAGGTCTTCGGCACCTTGTACGACGTCAGGTCGTGCCGCGCGTGCTGGTCGAGCGCTTCCGCTGTTGGCGGGTTGGCCGGGTCGAGCGGCTGGATGACGGCGTGGACACGGCGGCCCCAATCCTCGTCCAACACACCGATGACGGCGACATCGTCGACCAGCGGGTGCGTGCCAAGCACGGCTTCGACTTCGGCCGGATAGACGTTCGCGCCGCCGGTGATGATCAGGTCAGTGCGGCGATCGGCGATGTAGAGGTAGCCGTCCTCGTCGAGCCAGCCGAGGTCGCCGACCGACTGGAATCCGTCCTCGGTCGCCTTCGGCTCAGCGCCGATGTAGCGATAGGTCACCTCGCCGGAGGCGGGCCGCATGAAGATCTCGCCAATCTCGCCAGGCGGCAGCGCGCGACCCTCGGCATCCTGAATCCGGATCTCGCTGCCCGTCGAGCGCCCGACGCTGCCGGGATGCGTCAGCCACTCGTCGCCGCGGACGATCGTCGCACCGATGCCCTCGGTCGAGCCGTAGACCTCATAGATCTTCTCGGCACCGACGAGGTCGATCCAGGCGCGCTTCAGCCACTCAGGGCAGGGCGCAGCGGAGGACTGGATGCCCTCGATGCTCGACAGATCGCGCTGCTCGATACCGGGCCGCAGATAGATGCGCCGCAGGATGATCGGCGGCATGTAGGCGTAGTTCACCTTGTACTGCTCGATCAGGTCGAGCGCGCGGTCGGCGTCGAAGCGCTCCATGATGACCAGCACATGATCGTCGGCCAGACCGCCGTAGACGCTGAGAAACGGCGAGTTGTGATACAGCGGCGCGGCGAGGAGTTGGACCGAACCATGCCGCGCGCCGAGCTTGCTGCCGCGCGCAGAGTACTCCACCGGATTCCAGGTCGGGTCGGTGATGATCTTGGATCGGCCGGTCGAGCCGCCGGAGGCAATCGCCTTGCCCGGATGCGGCGGATCAATGTCGAGCGGCTGATCGTCATAGCCATCGGCCAGCGCGACATCAGCCTGACTAATCCGCGGCCAGTCGATGTCGTCCCACTCGGCACAGACGAGCGACGGCTGCGCCAGCGCGAGGATCTGGTCGCGCTCATGGGCTGGCAACGCTGCACGTAGCGGCAGGACCAGTGCGCCGAGCTTCCAGGCGGCGGTCGTCAGCAGGACGTGCTCGATCGAATTCCACAGGCCGATGACAACCATCGTCCCGGCCGCGACGCCGCGCTCACCGAGATACCGCGCCAGTCGGTTCGTTGCCTGCTCGTACTCCTGCCAGGTGATCATCGTCTCGCCACCGGCGGTCGCGGCGAAGATGAGCGCCGCCTTGTCCGGATGCTCGGCCGCCAGCGCGCCAACCTGTCGACCAAACGTCATTCCCGCTTCGGTTCCCACCACACGCTCCCCACACCTGTGCTGCAACACATCGGCGCTATAGTACGGCGAATTCGCATCACCGTCGCCGATGCGTCAGGACACCGCGATAGTGAATACTGTGTCCCACGAATACATGAGAATCATCGCAATGCTGCGGTAGGCAGCGAAAGGACACCCGAGTGGCAACACAGATTGTTCGGAATGGCCAGCTGATTGATGGCAACGGGGGCGACCCGATCGCCAACGGGGCGGTGCTGGTCGTGGACGGGCAGATCAGCGCCGTTGGTGCCGACGGCAGCTTCAGCGTGCCGGACGACGCGGTCGAGATCGACGCCGGTGGCGGCACAATCCTGCCGGGACTGATCGACACCCACGTCCACATCACCGGCGAAGGCATGAACCTCGCCAGCCTGCTGACAACGCCGTTCTCGTATCGCTTCTACGAGACCATCGGCTACATGCGCAAGACACTGGACGTCGGAATCACGACGATCCGCGACGCGGGTGGTGCCGACGCGGGCATCAAGATGGCGGTCGAGAATGGCCTCATCACCGGCCCACGCATGCAGATCAGCATCAGCGTCCTCTCAACCACCGGCGGGCACGGTGACGGCTGGATGCTCTCCGGCAACAACGTCATGATGATGCCGCCCTATCCCGGCAATCCTGACGGCATCTGCGACGGCCCCGAAGAGGTGCGCAAGAAGGTCCGCGAGGTGCTGCGCGCCGGAGCCGAGGTCATCAAGGTCTGCTCTACCGGCGGCGTCGGCAGCCCGACCGATCACCCGAACTTCACCCAGTTCTCGATTGAAGAGCTCAAAATCATGGTCGAGGAAGCGCACTTCCACGGCGGTCTCAAGGTCATGTCGCACGCACAGGGTGCGGAAGGCATCAAGAACGCCGTGCTGGCCGGTATCCACTCGATCGAGCACGGCATCTTTCTGGACGACGAAGCCATCGAGCTAATGCTGGAGCACGGCACGTTCCTCGTGCCGACGCTGGTCGCGCCGCTCGGCGTCCTCGAGTCGGTCGAGCAGGGTAACGCCGCGCCGGAGTACGCGCTGCGCAAGGCGCGTGAGTCAGTGCAGGCGCACAAGGACAGCATCGCCCGCGCCTACCAGGCCGGCGTCAAGATCGCGATGGGCACCGACGCCGCCGTTATGCCGCACGGCACGAACCTGCGCGAGCTGGGCCTGATGTGCGACGCCGGCATGTCGCCGATGGAGTCACTGGTGGCGACGACGAAGGTCGCTGCGGACTGCCTCGGCTGGCAGGATCGCGTCGGCACGCTCGAAGTCGGCAAGTACGGCGATGTCGTCATCACTCGCACCGACCCGCTGGCCGACATCCGCTCGCTGGAGGACACCAACAACATCGCCTTCGTCATGAAGGGCGGCGATGTCGTCAAGGACATCCGCAACGCCTAGGGCCTCACTGCAGCAACTCGCCTGATGTGGCATGGACGTGGGTGTGGCAGCCATCCTTGATACCTGTCATCTTGAGCCGCAGCGAAAGATCTCCCCTGAGTTGGTACGCATCCAATTTGGGGGAAATCCTTCGGCTGCGCTCCCAGTAGTCCCGAACATGGAGTCTATTGGGCATGCGGCGAACCCCTTCCTCTGTCATCCTGAACGGAGTGAAGGATCCGTTTCCTTGTTTGAAACTTGTCAACGGGGAAGACGGATGTTTCGCTTCGCTCAACATGACAGAGAAAGGTGCCGACTGCCAATTTGGCAAATAGGGATTGACAACACACTCAAGTTGACAGGCTAGAGTGAAGGTTGCCGACCGGACATTTCATGCTGGTCAAAGCCATCACGATGTCACGCAACCGACCTGTCTACAGTTCGTCAGGCTTGTCCCGCGGCGTTGCCTGCGCGGCGGTGAGCAGGCCGAGCGCGCCCAGCAGCAGCCCGCAGAGCAGCGACCAGCCCTCGACCGGCACCTGCTTGGGCCACGCCCAGCGACTGGCGGCGTCGAGATAGAGCGTGGCCGCAGCGTAGGCCAGCGGCGCGAGCCAGGCCAGCCGGTGGCCGAGGACGCGGCCGCTCAGCAGCGCCAGCCCGGTGTAGCCGACGAGCGTGCGTGTCAGCGCCAGCCGCAGGTCGGCACCGGCGACGCTCGCCGCGCCGATCAGCAGCGCGATGCCGATGGCCAGCAAGCCACCCAGATAGAGCACGCGGAAGAGCGGCAGCGGTCGGCTGGCGACTTCCTCGACATCGCCGAATGGCGACCGGGCCGTGACACCGATCACGACCGCCGGTAGCAGCGGCAACGCCAACGCCGCCAGATCCAACGGCAGCTCGTCGTAGCGCAACAGGCAGAACCAGGAGAGCAACGCAGCCACCACCAGCCAGACCAGCGCTGGACCAACCAGCCGCGTGCGCAGAAACAGAACCGCCAACCTCACGGTAGATCAGCCAGAGTTAACGCCCCAACTCTCAAATCAGCGAAGTGCGCTTCGAGCCAGGCATGCTGCTCGGTTTCGGGGAGCGCGGCGAAGCGCTCGCCCGCGGCACAGGCCGCCGCGCTGGGGAAGCCCATGCCGGGATCGACGGACACGCCACACATTGTGTGGCCGCCGATGCGGATCAGCAGCCAGACGCTGATAGCCTGCTGCGCGTCGTTCTCGATCCGCCCATACTGTCCCAGCGTCGATTCATCCGCGACGAGTTGATCGACACAACCGTCAACGACAATGCGAGTGCCATCAGTGCGTCCAGTGCCAAAGCCGATATTGCGACACTCAACCGGAGAAGTGATGCCCGACAAGCCACGCAGTGGCGCGACGAGATACTCAGCATCGGCGACGGCGCGATCCAGCCACGGCTGGAACTGTGGATGCACGCAGACAACAACCTCGTCACCACGGCAGACCGGCTCCGGCGCTGTGTACTCCTCGACAGCGATCGTGTTGCCCCAGCCATCGACCAGACGGTCGTTAGCCCAGTCCCAGCGTGGCGTCTCAGCCCAGACCATGACCACAGTAACAACAACCAGCGCGAGAGCTCCACCAAGCAGGAGACCACGCAAAAGATCGCGACGCAGCGTCAGCCACAGAGCAGTGAGGCCAACTCCAGCTAGCGCGGCGTAGAGCAGCGCCTGCCACGCGACAACACGTCCGGCATCATTGCTCAGGGCGAGTTGATCCAGCCAAGTTGTTGTCTGCACCATGACGGACTCACCTGACAGATTGCCTGTGTAGACGCTAGTCGTCGTTGATGAGAGGTAAATCGCGAAAGAATGCGGTAGCCGGCCAGATAGCCCAGGCGGCGTGCGCCATTACCGCCGCGACAACGACTACTGGCCGTATCTCTGGCCCGCTCCAGGTCGCGTTCGGGGCAGTCCGGACAAACATGTAGGTCGCGACGAGCAAATAGCCAAACAGCGCCCAGGCGGTTGTCGCTGACACAAGCGTGAGGTGGCGGCGTGCGGCTGGCAGGGGCGTCGTGGCCAGCGGGTCGGACACCGAGCGCCGCCGATCGCGCCCCGCCATCCAGGCAGCCGCACCGGCGATGGCTGGCGCCGCCGCGGCGCGACCGACTTGCGCAGCAGCTCGTTCGTGCTCGACCACAGATACGGCTCCCAGAGCTGCGAGTCGAGCATGTACCAGGCAAACAGCAGGATGACCGGCACGAGCAGCAGCGCCGCGTTGTGACGCGCCTCGATGGCGAACAATCGCAGCGTCGTCATCCGCGCGCTCCGGTCAGCACACGGGTGTAGCCGCGTTCCAGCTCCGAATCGCCAACGCCACCTTCCGCAAACGAGCTGAGGTCGTCGGGCGTGCCGCGAAAAACGATACCGCCATCCAGCAGGGCGACCTGATTGACGGCAGCGACGTCCTCAATCAGACCCGTGCTGATGATGACGGTGCCAGTCTGCCCAACCTCGCGCAGCAACGCGCGGAACAACACGCGCTGCTCGGGGTCGAGTCCGGCAGTCGGCTCGTCGAGCAGCAGCAGATCCGGGTCGTTCACGATCGCCTGAGCGATGCCGACGCGCCGCAACCGTAGCGCCACCTTTGTCTGCCGCCGGAGAGCGTCTTCAGCTTCGACTTGGCACGGTCAGCCAGCCCGACCCGTTCGATCGCTCGAGCGACAGCCGGCCGGACGGCTGCGGACGGCATCTCCTTGAGCAGCGCGAAGTACTCGACAAACTCAGACGGTGAAGCCAGGATAGTAGCCCGGCTGCTGCGGCGAATATGGCTGACGCGAAGCGAATCGCCGTACGCTCTGCCCTCGACGCGGATCGTAGCCGAGCAGGCGCAGGTCGCCACTCGCTGGTGACAGGACAGTCGCAAACGTGCGCAGTAGCGTCGTCTTGCCAGCGCCGTTCGGGCCGAGCAGGCCGAAGACACCACCGGAGATCTGCAGGTCGACCCCGTTCAGGATCGTCGTGCGGCCAATCCGTTATGTCGGACTGCGCGTAAACGCTCAGCATCGCGTTCAATCCTCATCGTTGCCTTTCGATTCGAAGGCGCCCTGGACACCGTAACTGCGACCGCCAGCGCGCCATAGATCGGAATGAGCCACGCATCTATACCGCCGCCATGCCACCGAGCAAGATGAGCCGCCGAGAACAGTCAACGCCCAACCGAGCACGACCACCGCCGCGCCGGCCAGCGCTGACACCGGCCGAGGCAGCGGCCAGACCTTTTCGAGCATTGCCATCGGCACCAGCCGCACCTGCAGGGTCCGGCGTCAGCGCGCGTCGCCAACGACGATCGAGGCCAGCAGACCGAGCAGCGCGTTGAGCCACCAAGGCTAGCTGCAGCCTTGCCGTGAGAACGGCACTGTTCGCTCGCGCAGTTGCCATCGAGCGGCTCGACTCCAGGGCTGGATCGACGCCAGGGCCGTAGGCGAACGCGATGCCGATCCCACAACAGCACCGGCGCGAGCAGCGCCTCAGTCACAGGTCTACCGTCTGCGCCGTCACCACAATCCCGACACCCCAGACGACGACGCTGGCCAACGCAGCCACGACACGACCAGCGACAGTGTCGTCACGATGACGCGCGCAGCTGCCTGCGCGACCGGTGACAGGCGCGTCAGCGCACGCTCCGGCAACACCGGTCGGAGAACGTCCGAACATCCCCGGCTACGTCCAGACGCGTCCGAAGTCGACATCGGAGGTACGCGATCACTCACGAGAGCCTCGCTTCAACACCAGCGCGCAACAGTCGGCGGATGCGGTACGTCCGACTCTTGACCGTACCCCTCCGGGATGCCCATGCACTGGGCGGCGTCGGCAGTCGAGCGATCCTCGATCAGGACCATGCTGCACTGAATCGCACGTGATCAGTGCTCGATCAGCAAACGCGTGTTGCAGATCGACGCGTAAGGCGGACTGTGTCGCCATGTCCTCGGTCATGTGCATTTCCAGATCAGGCAGCGGCCGGCTGTGCTTGCGCGCCCAGAGCGCCGCCTGCCGAGCCGCGATGCCCCATATCCATCCTCCAACCTGTCCCGATCCGCGATAACTACCTGCGCCGCGCCAAACAGCGAGAAACGTCTCCTGCAGGACATCCTCGACGGCGTGGGCAGGCAGATGCGCCCGAAGTCGGGCAGCCAGCCAGCCGGCGTAGCGCTCGAAGAGCGTCCGCAGTGCCAGATCATCTCCACCAGCAACGGCGGTTAGCAGGTCGTGGTCATCCATCTCACTTACTCTGTTGTGCGGAAGGCTCGATTGGTTCACACCCGGCGTTCTATGCGACCATATGAGCGCCGAAAGGGCGAGGCGGCGCTGTGGAATCGCCCCCCAAAGAACGACAATCGGAGCGTAGCAGTGTCATCGAACGTGCAGACACCACGGACCTATATCAACACACATGTCGTCGCGGAGTTCAGCGACTCGCCGAGCCGCGACCCGCTGGCGTTTCATCGTGCGCTGGCCGGTTATGCACCGTCGCGGCTGGCCGAAGCACCGCACGCCGCAGCCGCGCTGGGCATCGGTCGGCTGCTGGTGAAGGATGAGTCGAGTCGGCTCGGGCTGCCGGCGTTCAAGATCCTCGGCGCAGCGTGGGCGATCTATCGCGCGCTCGAAGCGCGTCTCGGCGGCTTCGCGCCGTGGGAATCGCTCGACGACATCGCAGCGCAGATCGCGCCGCTCGGCAACCTGACGCTGGTGGCGGCGACCGACGGCAACCACGGTCGCGCCGTCGCACGCATGGCCGCGCTGCTGGGCCTGTCGTCGCGCATCTATGTACCGGACGACATGGTCCATGCGCGCCGCGACGCGATCGCCAGCGAAGGCGCGGAGGTCGTCGTCTTCCACGGCACCTACGATGAAGCGGTTTCACGCTCAGCCGAAGACGCCGACGACACGCACCTCGTTATCTCCGACACCTCGTGGCCCGGCTATCAGGACGACCGGCCTGGGGTGATCGACGGCTACTCGACGATCCTCTGGGAAGTCGATGACGCGGCCGAGCGCGACCTCGCATCGCCTGATCTGGTCGCCGTCCAGATCGGCGTTGGCGCGCTGGCATCGGCAGTCGTCTCGCACTTCCGCCGCCCCGGCGCGTCGCACCCACGCATCGTCGGCGTCGAGCCAGCCCACGCCGCCGGGACAATTGCGTCGATGGAGGCCGGCGAAATCGTCTCCGTCCCCGGACCGCACGATTCGATCATGGCCGGCCTGAACTGCGGCGAGCCGTCGATGCTGGCCTGGCCGATCATGTCGCGCGGCATCGATCAGTTCGTCTCGGTCGTCGACGAGCGCGCGCGTGAGGCGATGCGGCTGCTGGCTGCCGACGACATCGTCGCCGGCGAGACCGGCGCAGCCGGACTGGCCGGACTCCTCGACCTGCTCGGCGGCCCCGACGCCGACCAGCACCGCGCCCGCCTCGGCGCAACGCCCGACGCCACCGCCCTCATCATCGTCACCGAAGGCGCGACCGATCCGGCGGCGTATCAGCAGATCATCGGCGGGTAGGCCGTGCCCTACATCACCCCCGCCTGCTCCAGCGCGCGGAGCACAATGCCGGCTCCAACCAGCGCGACGACGAGTGCGCTGAACGCCGGGAGCAGGCGGGGCACGCCGGGGGTGAGCGAGAAGCGATCGAAGACGCGGCGGGCATACACCAGCAGCAGGCCGATAGCTGTCAGGACCGCTGCCAGCCCGACTGAGAACGCCACGACCAGCACCATGCCGAAGCCGAGCCGGTCGAGTGAGATCGCGCCGAGCAGTAGCACGAGCGCCGATGGGCAGGGGATCAGGCCACCGCTGACGCCGAGCGCCAGCAGGCTGCGCCACGTCACCGGCGTACCATCCGCGCCGGGTGGCAGATGCGAGTGTCCATCTGGTCCGTGGTCATGGTTATGGGCATGATCGTGATGGTGGTCGTGGGTGTGGCTGTGGCCGTGCTCGTGCTCGTGCTCGTGATCGTGCACATGATGATGGTGATGATGCCCATCTCGCCCGCGTATGCGCTGGACAAACAGTGTCAGGCCGATGGCGACGACCAGCAGCCCGGAGACAACGCTCAGCCAGGGGAAAAGCGTCTCGGGCAGGATGAAGTGCGACAGGTACAGCGTCACCAGGCCAAGCGCGAACACACCGGCGGTGTGCGTAATCGTCACCGTCAGCCCGAGAAAGACAGCGTGTCTGGCCGTGCCGCGTGCACCGATGAGATAGGCCGCGACGACTGTCTTGCCGTGTCCGGGCGACAGCGCATGGACCGCTCCCCAGAACATCGCCAGGAGCATCGAAACGACAATGACCCATGGTGTCAGCTCGCGCGCGGTGATGAGCGACGCAACCCGGTCCGTCGCGCGCCCACCGCGATCGGTCGCTTCAACTCGCGCCGCGTTCTCAGCCGCAGAGTGCTGCGCCGCTCCGGCCGGGCCGGGCGCAATCGTGAATGTCGCCTCAGCGTCATGCAGCGGGTTCGCCAGCATATCCTCGGGATAGGTGCGGAGCTCGTCCGACGTATCGGCCGACGAGACGGACGACTCACTGATCGCCACACCATCGCCCCCCTGCACGACGATCTCACGCCAGCCGAGGCGGTCCTGATAATTGCGATCGACGTAGCCGCCACGCCCGTTCGCAGCCCAGCCCTCGGGCAACTGCGAGGTCAGGTCAAGCTCCAGCCGCAAGGTCTGCAGACCGCCCTGACCCGGCAGCAGCTCGGCGGAGCGGCGCGTCTCGGTCAGCGGCAGCACCTCGTTGCCGATTGTCAGGCGCAAGCCCTTGATGATGACCGACACACGCTCGCTAAGCCACTCCTGATTCTCGGCGTCGCTGACCGTGCCGTCGCCGTTGGTGTCGAGGAACTGCATCTCCTGAAAGGTCGGCACTTCGGCGTAATCGAGCACGTACGTGATCTGGACGCTCTTCGTCGAGAACACGATCCGGCTGTAGCGGTTGGTGGTGAAATTCCCGAGTGGGTGCGCGGATACAGATGCGGGCAGGAGCGCGGCGACGATCGCCGCAACCAGCAGCCCTAGCAGCACGAATTCAAGTCGACGCAACACCAGCGTGATCTGCTCCCTGTTATCCAGTGCCGAATCTGCCCACGATGGCTGATTCTACCCCCGACCATGCGCGCTTCGATTGGCCGCAAGGCTTCAGGTACGGTACAACACAGGGTCGAGCGTCGGAGGGCGGCGCAGGTGGCTAGCTGAAGGAACGAGCGTCGATGCTGAGACTGGTCATTGTCGGGCTGCCGCAGAGCGGCAAGACAACGGTGTTCAATGCACTCACCCGCTCCGAGGCGGTCACCGGTGGATTCTCGACCGCCGAGGGCGAGGCAAACCTGGCGACTGTGAAGGTGCCGGATCCGCGCCTGGACGCACTCACCCCGCTGTTCAATCCGAAGCGGATCGTGCCGGCCGACGTGCAGTACCTCGATGTCGCTGGGCTAGCCAAGGGTGTCGGCGAATCGGGCATGGGTGGCCAGTTGCTTGGCCAGCTTGCCCAGGCGAATGCGCTCGTCCTCGTCGTCCGCGCCTTCGAGGACGACAATGTGCCGCACCCGGAAACGACCGTCGACCCACTCCGCGACCTCGAGACGCTGCTGCTGGAGTTCACCTTCTCCGACCTCGGCATCATCGAGAAGCGCATCGATCGCATCGACCAGACTGTCGGCAAGCTGCGCGGCAATGAGAAGGAACAGTACGAGCGCGAACGCGAGGCGCTGGTGCGCTGCAAGGCGGCGCTGGAAGACAGCACGCCGATTCGCGAGGTTGAGCTTGACGAAGAGGAAGAGCGGCTGCTGCGCGGCTTCGGCTTCCTGACGCAGAAGCCGCTGCTGGTGCTGTTCAACGTCGGCGAAAACCAGCTCGGTGAGCCGTCCGACGAGCTGGTCGCCAGCGCCCGCGAGCAGCAGGGCCGCCCGGGCGTCGAGATTCACGCGCTGGCCGGACAGATCGAAATGGAGATCTCCCAGCTCGACGCAGAAGATGCCGAGCTGTTCATGGCCGACCTCGGCATCAGCGAATCGAGCCTCGACCGCGTCATCCGGCTGTCCTACGATCTGCTTGGGCTGATCTCGTTCTTTACCGTCGGCCCGGACGAGGATCGCGCCTGGACCATCCGGCGCGGCGCGAGCGCTGTCGAGGCGGCCGGCGAGATCCACTCCGATATCGCGCGCGGCTTCATCCGCGCCGAAATCGTCGCCTACGACGACCTGCTGGCGACCGGCAGCATGGCCGAGGCGAAGAAGGCCGGCAAGCTCCGGTTGGAAGGGCGCGCCTACATCATGCAAGATGGTGATATCGCCCACTTCCTGTTCAACGTCTAACGCAGCACAGCAGGAGCATCGATGAGCGCGTCGGCGACAACCGATTCGCAGCCAGCCGAAATCATCCCGGAGTCGGGCCGCGCCGCCTTGAGCGTCGTCGTTCCGCTGCTCAACGAGGTCGAGAGCCTGCCGCAGCTCCACACTGAGATCACGGTCGCGTTGGCTGCGCTCGATCTGGCCGGACCCGCGGAGATCATCTACGTTGATGATGGCTCGACCGATGGGTCGGCCCGCATCCTGCAGCGCCTGTTCGAGTCCGACCCACGTGTGCAGGTCATCCAGTTCCGGCGCAACTTCGGCAAGTCGGCGGCGCTGGCGGCCGGCTTCCAGGCCGCAACCGGCAAGCTGGTCGTCACGATGGATGCCGACCTGCAGGATGTTCCGGCCGAAATCCCGTCGCTCCTTGCACCGATCCTGAACGACGAAGCAGACCTCGTCTCCGGCTGGAAGGCCGACCGGCAGGACCCTGCGTCGAAGACGGTTCCATCTGCGCTATTCAATCGAGTGGTGCGGGTGATGACCGGCGTCGAGTTGCACGACTTCAACTGCGGCTTCAAGGCCTACCGCGATGAAGTGCTCGACGAAC